>NZ_JAUBPT010000153.1:15256-19203 GCF_036700905.1 Microcoleus sp. S13_C3
TCCCAATTGCAAAGTCAAATCGAAACAGCTAATCAAAATCAAACTCAACTTCAATCTCAAGTATCCGAGTTAGAAAAACAGTTAGAAAGTGTGCGTCAAAGTCGTTCTGAATTGGCATCTGGGCTAGAAACTGCTAACAGAGAACGATCGCACCTTTATTCTCAACTCTCGGAAACTCAAAGTCAAATCGAGACAGCAAACCAGAATCAAGCTCAACTTCAATCTCAAGTATCGGAGTTAGAACATCAGCTAGAGACAGTTTATCAAGAACGCTTACAGCTAACATCGCAACTTTCCGAAGCGGGCGATCGACAATCTGAGCATTTTGAGTCGAAGTCAGGGCAAATTAAAGCATCTACTTCAGATACCAAAGTTGGGAAGAGTCAAGGATTTGTTGTTTCTCAGCAGGGTGAAGGCGATTATACTACTATTAGCGAAGCGATGAAAAATGCTGCACCTGGCACGCGCATTGAGGTGCATCCAGGCGTTTACCGCGAAAGTCTAATTATCGACAAATCGGTAGAAATTATCGGCAGCGGAGATGTCGATCGCATTGTGGTTGAAAGTATCAACTCAAACTGCATTAAAATGGCAACTGACAGTGCTTTAGTGCGCGGTTTAACGCTGAGCGCAACGGGGAAATATTACACTGTAGATATTCGCAAAGGCGAGTTAATCATAGAAGATAGCGATATCACTTCTGCGGACTATTCTGTGGTGGGAATTTGCGGTCCCGATGCAAATTCTATCCTCCGCCGCAGTCAAATTCATGATGGGGTATGGAACGGAATTTTTATATCGGATAATGGGAAAGCAACGGTGGAAGATTGCAGTATTTTTGACAACGGCAGTTTGGGAATAGGTGTCGGATTGGGAGGAAAATTGATTGTGCGCCGGTGTCGGATTAATGGTAATGAAGGTGAGGCGATCGCCGTTTACAGAGATGGCATTGCTACCGTGGAAGATAGCGATTTAACGGGCAATGCTGGGGGTGCTTGGCGCATTGCAGATAACGGATACCTGCGCGACAAAGGCAATCTAGAATAGAAGAAGGAAGTTCGGCAACGGATTCTTTAACGGATGTAACGGATGTAACGGATGTAACGGATGTCAGGAAGAAGGCAGAAGGAAGAGGGAAGTTCGGCAACGGATTCTGTAACGGATGTAACGGATGTCAGGAAGAAGGAAGAGGGGAGAGGGAAGAAGGAAGAGGGGAGAGGGAAGAAGGAAGAGGGGAGAGGGAAGAAGGAAGAGGGGAGAGAATTCGCAATTAGCGATTCCCAATCCCCGATTCCCAATACCCAATTACCAATTACCAATTCTAAATGCCTAACAATCGAGCTGGATTGTGTTTCATCATTAAATCAATTTCGTGCGGGGAAATGCCTTCATCTATCAATTTTTTCACAAATAATTTGTAACCTTCTGCAGGTAAAGGATCGGGTTTTCTTCCTAAATCCGTGCTCATTACAAAATGCTCTGCTCCTATTAGTTTAATCGCTGCTGCCATTTTACTAATAGGAACTTGATGCCAGTTTTTGTGTCCGTCATCAGCGGCATTTTCTCCCATCAAATCGTTCACAAATGCTAGTTCTAGAAAAGCTCCCATCTGGGCCGCTTTTTGCATATTTTCTAGGGACAAACCGGGTACATCTGCCATTGCGTGAGTAATCAGGATGTTCTTAATGTTGAGCAGATTGGCTGCACCGACAACCGCCATCACTTCTTCTGAGGAAATATGACCGGTTTCCAATACCAAATTCTCTTTGGCTACAATCTTCAACACCGCTGCTGTTTCCGGTAAAACCTTGCCATTTTCCGCAACTTTAATCCCCATTCCCGACTTGTGAAAAACCTGCAAATGATGCTCAGCATCAACCGTTGGCAGCCACACTACTTTACCGTATTTGCCACCGATGCGGTGCATTGCGTCAACAGCTTCGGGATTAATGCCACCTACCGAATGATTGAGAACAATTCCTCCGAAAACTTCGATTTCTGGTACTATTTTATTAACCAAAACTGCCCGCCCTGCTGTGCTGGCATAATGATTTTTCAATACAACAGCTTTCATCTTCGCCCTAGCAGCTAATTTCGCTACCTCAAAATCATCCAACCTGCGGGGAATCACATCAGGAGAAGAATGAATGTGAAAGTCGATCGCACCTTCAATCGTACTCTGTGGCAAATAGATTATCGGCGGATCTCCGACAGCATAAACTGGCAGACAAAACCAATAGCAAACCATCCAAACTAACGTAAAAAAAACAGCTTGCATTCATCCCCTCTTCCCTTCTCCCCTCTGCGTTCTCTGCGCCCTCTGCGGTTCATCCCCTCTTAATCCTCCCAAATAAAAGATTGAATCGCAGTTGCCAAAGCTTCTGCATTCTCTTCGTGCATACCCAAAGAACCAGGAATAACTCGCGATTCAACACCCGGTAATTCCGTTAATGCTTCCATTTCAGCCTTTGATTTGGGCGGCGCATTTTCAGCAATTACAACCATCACCGGCACTGCTAACTGTTGAAATTTATCTGTAAATTCCGATCGCACTTTTGCCGGATCTAAACCACCAGTCACAAAGGCCGCGGAACCGTATCGAGCACCGGGTTTTTGCGTCACTTGCCATTTGCTTTGGATGAAATCCGGCGTGACTTTAGCTGCATCAACATAGACGTGGCGGCGGTACATCAAACTGAGGAATGACGGCGCAGTGTTGAGTTTGTATAGGAATTGTCCCAGTAAGGGCGATCGTACTAATTCTCTCACCATTCCGTGCCACCCGCTTTGCTGTTTGCTCATCGTCGGCAAAGGCCCGCGCCAAGTCGGCGCAGCTAACACAATCTTTGACCATACATGGGGCTGTGATTGCGCTAACTGCATCGCATAACCCGCCGCGTGACCGGCTGCAACTACAGCCACAGGGCTCTTAAAAATTGACTCAACAAAATCCTTGAGAAATTGATGGTATAATTGCGGTTGATAGTCGGTTCGCGGCCGATCAGATTCGCCAAAACCCGGCCAATCTAAGCTCACAACTTGAAATTGGGGAGCTAATAATTCTGCTAAAGGACGCATTTCTTCTCGCGTCGAAACCGTACTGAAAGCAGGCAGCAGCAATACAGGATTTCCCTGTCCTCTGGTTTCGTAGATAACTTTTATTTGCGTTTCTTGCCAATTCCAGAGATATTGTTTAACTGCGGCGGGATAGTTGCCAGAACCTGATTTTGTTAAATTTGTAGTTTGAGTCATGGCGGTTTATTCTTTTAATTTGCTTCGGCTTGCTTGCTCAATTCACAAGCAAGTGCCTTATTTTTCATCATTTGAAAGATGTTGTAAAATCCGTTAGCGCGGGAAGGTGTCAGACTCACATTCAATCCCGTGTCTTGAATAAAATCTGGGGTAATGGTGACAATTTCCGCAGGCGTTAATCCGCTCAAACCTTCCACCAGCAAGCCAACTAATCCTTTGACTAACTGAGCGTCTGAATCGCCTTGATACAAAACTTTTCCGTCTGCCAAATTTGCAGTAATATAAACTTGCGAGACGCAGCCAGAAACTTTGTTTTCCGGCAGTTTGTCGCTTTCGGGAAATGCTGGAAGTCGCTTGGCATACCACAGCAGTTGTTCGTAGCGCTGTTTCGGATCGGAATGTCGCTGAAAGCGCTGAACGATTTTAGCTAGGGCTGCGGGTAGCGCGGTGTTTGCGGACATGATTCACTCGTAGCGGTTTACTTCGTTAATATTATACATTTAATTTTGCCGGCGGGTGCGATCGCCTGCTCATCTGCTCCCACTGAAGCCGTCTTCAGGTGAATGGGTTATTGTTATTGTAGTTAACGAGTTCGATAGTTCTAAACAGAGAAAATATGGATCGCGAATTAAATAACTTACAATTTTAATTGTTATTGTGGGATGGGCGTCCCGCCCGTCCAAAAAGGACGGGCG
>NZ_JAUBPT010000154.1:0-19141 GCF_036700905.1 Microcoleus sp. S13_C3
TTAAACCATCCTAATCTTCCTTCAGTCTTGTCTTATGGTACTTTGGCTGCTTAAAAACTGTCCGGAGTATTGTAATACTTAAGTTAAGTAAATCTTATAATGCACAATCGACCACGAGCTTTAGTCCTATAGTTTATACTTAATCTTGTGCAGCAAACGCTAAGGAGGTAAGAAAGAGTGAGTATCCAACCCGCTGCGAAACCCAGACTTAATTCTGCGTTCAAACACCTGATGTCCTTACACTGGGTAATGTCAGCTTGCTATTTAGTGCTGTTTATTACCGGTACGTTTATGGCTCAATTGCCGAGAGAATTGTTTATTCGAGGCCCCCTGTACGATTTTCACAAATCCGTAGCGGTGCTGACAATGGCTTTGCTGACTTGGCGGATTTTAACTCTCCTCCGGGTATGGTGGAAAAAATATACGAAACGCCTGCCAAAGTTTACAAAGGAATGGTACAAAAATTTTGCTCTGCACGCAACTTTGTACGTTTTTATGTGGCTAGTTCCGGTTGCTGGTTTCTTTTTTTCTAACTCTTTCAAAAGTAACAATGTGAAATTTTTCGGAATTGTTTTACCGGATGTGTTTCCGCAGAATTCCGCAATGGTTGATCTGGGAAGGAGTTTGCATTTTTGGCTGGCGTACACATTTTTAGCGTTCGCGATTTTGCATATTTTAGAGCAGAAGAAAGTTGTGAGGGCTAATTGGCGCAGGTTGGAAAATTTTGTTCGCACTAAGTTCGCAAAGTCTCAAAAGGTTGGATAAATTAGGGATAAGATATTATATCTCAATTGGTATTGATAAATTTACTGCAAAACTGGCTATTTTCCACGGCGATATTTAGCGCTAGTTGCAATGCCAGCAGGTTTAGCTGCAATTACCCGGTCTGTACTTTTAGCATCCCAGACAATGGAAAAAAGCGGCAATCAAGGATTTTAAGTATATATGATAACACTCAAATACCTAGTATTGGGACTGACCTACTTGGGATTCGGTTTGGGATATTTGCCGGGGCTGCGGATGAACCGGGCGGCGGTTGCAATTGTCGGGTCAGGTTTTGCGGTGGCTTTGGGAATACTTAACCTCAAAACTGCTTGGGAGGCTATCGACCCAAATACGATCGTTTTTTTGCTGGGAATGATGGTCGTTAATTCGGCTTTGGGAGCATCGGGTTTTTTTCAACTCGCTTTGGAGTTTTTAACTCGCTTTACTCGTTCTCCTTTCGGCATTATGGTGGCAGTTACTTTTGGCAGCGGCATTTTATCGGCATTTTTTCTCAACGACACTACTGCTATTTTGCTGGCCCATTTAACGCTGAGTCTGACTCGCTCTTTGTCTCTCAATCCTATCCCTTATCTTTTAGCTTTAGCCGGAGGTACTAATTTAGGTTCAGTGGCGACTGTGAGTGGCAACCCGCAAAATATTCTCGTCGGTTCTTTTTCGGGAATTAGTTATTTGGAATTTTCCCGGTCTCTCGCACCAGTAGCTTTAATTTGTTTGCTGGTTCAAGTAGCTTGGCTGTGGTTGCTTTATCCAGAAGTGCGTTCTTGCAAATCTTTGCCGCAGGTTACTCAAGTCAGGTATCGATTGTTCAAGCCTTTACTGGCAAAAAGTTTGTGGGTGACAGCAGCACTTTTAGTAGCTTTTTTAGCGGGTGCACCTTTAGCAGAATCTGCCTGGATAGCTGCCAGTATATTGTTAATTACTAGGCGCGGCGCGTCAAGTCCGATCGCATTTTGCAAGCCGTTGACTGGAATTTGCTAGTAATGTTTGCGGGATTGTTTGTGGTGACTAAAGCAACTCAACAACTGGGTTTGCTGGACAATTTAACTAATTTGACTAATACGCCACTGAGTTTGTTGGGAGTAACAGTAATTCTTTCTAACTTAATTTCTAACGTACCTGCGGTGTTAGTTCTACAATCGGTGATTGTCAAAACAGATACACAAGCTTGGCTCTTGTTGGCGGTGGGTTCTACTCTGGCGGGGAATTTAACTTTGTTGGGTTCTGTGGCTAATTTGATTATTGTAGCTGAAGTTGTTGCACGGAAATCAGGCGATCGCCTGACTTTTAAAGAACATTTGCGGTTCGGGATGCCGCTGACTTTCGTTACTTTGGGAATAGCTTATTTTTGGCTCTACTAAAATATGATAATCATAACGGTATGATGCTCCTACAATTAAATTTTAGCTTTGGGCTTTTACCTGTGCAAACTGGATTTGTTTTCCATGAACCGCAGAGGGCGCAGAGGGCGCAGAGGGACATGAGAAGAGAATAAATGAGAGGGAAAGAGGTAGGTTTACAGCCGAGCGTAGATTTCGGTATAAAGTCTTTAGGTGTCAGTTTTGGGGACAACTGCAAAACTCGCGATTTTCCAAGGATCTATCTTAAATCCTCCTTCTTCTGGCAGCTTTTTCGACAAATTTGCAGGTCGTTCTAACAAATCTACTGGCTCTACAATCTCTAATCCCAAATCACTCTTGAATTCTAGCACAGCCTCCTTCCCCTCGGATTCGCAACACCGCAAAATCCACACATTAGAATCCTCTTCCGACTGTTTAAACGCCATCAACACTAAATTGTCGGCCGACAAATCCAAGAATTTACCCACTGCGGGTAAACTCTTGTTTCGATTTTCTCCCAACTGCGGCAACACCTTTACTAGCAGCGGCAAATTCAACTCGTAGCCGCGCCTAACTGTGCCGGCCTCTTGCCAATTTCCAGCATGGGGATAGACTGCACAAGTAAATTCGGAAACTCCTACATCTGCTTGTTCATCCGGCCAAGTCGAACCCCGAAGCAATGTCAGCCGAATTTGATTTGGTTGAAGGTCGCAACCGTATTTGCAATCATTGAGCAAACTCACTCCAAAACCGTCATTGCTGATATCAGTCCAGCGCAAAATCGGCACTTCCCATTTGGCTTTTTCGGCGGGTGTTTGCGGTTTAGTTGTGCGATCGATCGCACCGCCGGGAATTTCGCAAGTTGCAAAATCTGCTTCTACATTCAACCCAAAGGCTGCTTTTACTAAAACGTGCTTTTCTTGCCAATCTGTCACTGTCTTAATTTTCAGCAGCGGCGAACCTATTTCTACTATATAATCTTGGCAAAACTCCGACTTGCCAATTTGTCGGACTACGCGCAAACTCTGCCGCAATTCCCCCTCCTCTACCCAAGAAATCTCTTTGAGTGTCGGCGCGGGTAATTGATGTTTTTCATAATTTGGATCGATGTTCCAAGCATCCCAATATTGGCCGCTGTCTTGAAATGCTTGCAGTTGATTGCCACCGGCTGCATTCAGGGCTTCTCGGTTATTTACTTTATCCCAAATGCTGGATAAATCGCCAGTTTGGCCGTCTACGGTTGCCCGAATAAAGTCATTTTCTAGAACCATTTGTGCGGCTGCAAAATGCGTTTCTTGACAAGGTGTGTTTTTTTGTGCTATACCGTATGTAAGTTTCGATAACTCTGTCTTTTTTTCAGTTTCTGGACTCGCGGACGCATTATCCACAGTTTGAGCGTCTTCGCGACACAGCCAAAACACCAGGTAGCCAACGGCGGGGATATTATTTGCCCAGAATAACAGTGTAGAGTGCGATTGCGGTCGATCGCCCCTGACAATCTGCGAAGCCAGTCGCCGTCGGGACAAGTCGTAAATTTGCCAAGCTGAATCAGCAGCATCGGGAAGCGGTACAGCCACAACCTCAGAGCGATCCCAATTGAGAGTATTGAAAATCAAAATCGGTTGAGCGTCGGGCCCAGGAGGGGAAGGGAGAGAAATTTGAGCCGAGATGGCATCCAAAGATTTTAGCAGGATTTCGCGACAAGTGCGATCGACCTCAGCAAAGGCTAGATTAGCATCCGCATAAACTTGGGCGATCGCAGAACCGGGCAAAATATCGTGAAACTGGTTAAACAAAATTTGTTTCCAAGCTGATTCTAACTCAGATTTCGGATAAACCGCGCCCGTACAAATAGTGGCCAGCGAAGACAGCAACTCCGCTTGGTAGAGCAATTCTTCGCAGCGGCGGTTTTGGCGTTTTTGGTCGGCGCGAGTCGTGTAGCAACCCCGATGGAATTCTAAATAAAGTTCGTCTTTCCAAATCGGGAGAGTGCGGGGAAGAGTTTTGAGTTGTGAGATGGGAGGATTTGCATCCGAAATTGCCGACAATTTTGACAATTCTCGCGACCGCAAATTTTCCTGATTGTCCGATTCAGAAACATCGCTTTCTGGGCTAGTTGCGGAAATTGCCGACTTGGACAATTCTAGCGCCCGCAAAATCTCCTGATTGTCAGATTCTGGAACATCACTTTCTGGCCTAGTTGTCGCAACTTCCGACAAAAACTGACTCTCAATCAAAGACAAATAATCAACCGCTTTCGCAAACTCCAACTTCGGGAAAAAAGGCGACATTTTCCAGCGTTTCGCCACCTCCAACATATCACGAGTCGGGCCACCGCCGTGGTCGCCAACCCCAGGCAACCAAAGAGCATCTTGCAAATTAGTGTTAGCTTGCCAGTCAAAAGCATAACTTGCCATTTTCACAGATTCTATACTTTCGCCAATTGGAGCAGACATCATGCTAAATATTTTAGTACCGTCCAACCCTTCCCACCAAAACGCACCGTGGGGAAATTCCGTTGTATCATTCCAACGCAACTTTTGCGTCACAAAATAATCAACTCCACCTTGCCGCAAAATCTGAGGTAATTGCCACCCAAAACCGAAAGTATCCGGTAGCCAAGCTACCCGCATCAATTCCCCAAATTTTTCTTTTGCATAAAGCTGTCCGTAAAAAACTTGCCGCACCATTGACTCAGCGGAAATCAAGTTTAAATCCGGTTCTACCCACATCCCGCCGACAACTTCCCAGCAACCCGCCGCCACCTGTTTTTTAATCGCAGCAAATAAGTCCGGCCGATGTTCTTCCATCCAAGCATAAAGCGCCGGAGTTGAATGACAGAAAATCAAATCAGGAAACTCCGATTGCAATTTCAATACCGACTCAAAAGTTCGCTTTGCCGCTTCCCAAGTTTCCGGGACAGGCCACAGCCAAGCTAAGTCTAAATGAGCGTGACCCACCAAATAGATTTTACCTGTATATATAGATGCCAGAGCACCACTTTCTCCTATATATATAGATGTAGCATTGGTATTTTCTCCCACCTCAAAAACCTCATCCCCTCTTCCTCCCTCTGCGGCCTCTGTGGCCTCTGCGGTTCCCTCATCTAAATCCCCAGAAAAAGATGTCAGCTCACCACTTTCTCCTATATATATAGATGTAGCATTGGTATTTTCTCCCACCTCAAAAACCTCATCCCTTCTTCCTCCCTCTGCGCCGTCTGTGGCCTCTGCGGTTCCCTCATCTAAATCCCCAGAAAAAGATGTCAGCTCACCACTTTCTCCTATATATATAGATGTAGCATTGGTATTTTCTCCCACCTCAAAAACCTCATCCCTTCTTCCTCCCTCTGCGCCGTCTGTGGCCTCTGCGGTTCCCTCATCTAAATCCCCAGAAAAAGATGTCAGCTCACCACTTTCTCCTATATATATAGATGTAGCATTGGTATTTTCTCCCACCTCAAAAACCTCATCCCTTCTTCCTCCCTCTGCGCCCTCTGCGGCCTCTGCGGTTCCCTCATCTAAATCCCCAGAAAAAGATGTCAGCTCACCACCTTCTCCTATATATATAGATGTAGCATTGCTATTTTCTCCCACATGAGAAACCTCATCCCCTCTTCCTCCCTCTGCGGCCTCTGTGGCCTCTGCGGTTCCCTCATCTAAATCCCCAGAAAAAGATGTCAGCTCACCACCTTCTCCTATATATATAGATGTAGCATTGCTATTTTCTCCCACATGAGAAACCTCATCCCCTCTTCCTCCCTCTGCGGCCTCTGTGGCCTCTGCGGTTCCCTCATCTAAATCCCCAGAAAAAGATGTCAGCTCACCACCTTCTCCTATATATATAGATGTAGCATTGCTATTTTCTCCCACATGAGAAACCTCATCCCCTCTTCCTCCCTCTGCGGCCTCTGTGGCCTCTGCGGTTCCCTCATCTAAATCCCCAGAAAAAGATGTCAGCTCACCACTTTCTCCTATATATATAGATGTAGCATTGGTATTTTCTCCCACCTCAAAAACCTCATCCCCTCTTCCTCCCTCTGCGGCCTCTGTGGCCTCTGCGGTTCCCTCATCTAAATCCCCAGAAAAAGATGTCAGCTCACCACTTTCTCCTATATATATAGATGTAGCATTGGTATTTTCTCCCACCTCAAAAACCTCATCCCCTCTTCCTCCCTCTGCGGCCTCTGTGGCCTCTGCGGTTCCCTCATCTAAATCCCCAGAAAAAGATGTCAGCTCACCACTTTCTCCTATATATATAGATGTAGCATCGCTATTTTCTCCCACCTCCGAAACTTCCTCTCTTCTTCCTCCCTCTGCGGCCTCTGCGGCCTCTGCGGTTCCCTCATCTAAATCCCCCAAAAAAGCCCGCAGATATCCCAGTAAATTGTGCCGCAAAACAGACAACGAGCGATCGAACTTATCGCGATCGCCCACCGCCGACCAATCAATCAAACCCATCGCCAAATCAATCTCAGATTTCAGCATTTCCCCCTTGACAAACCTGGGGCGATTTGCTATTATTTCGGTGGGGAGGTATTGGGAATTTTCAATTTCTAAATTTCGACTAAGCGAATTTTGCAAAATCTCTAATTCGGCAGCCACAAAACCCGGATCGAAACAAGAAGAGTCAGCAGCTTCATACAAACAAATCGATCGCACTAAAGCACCGTTATCGTGACCCGGACTTACCAACCGCAAAATTACTAAAAATTCCTCTCCGGGATTAGCCGAAGCACTCAACAAAACTCGATCGGCAAAATCAAATAAATCTCCCTGTCCGACTAACTCGCCGTTGACAAAAATTTGAGCATCTTCAGCCCACCAAGTCAAGCCCAGCAGCAACCGTAAACCAACCACAGGATAGCCGTGCAAATTGTCAGGAATTACCAATTGCTGGCCCAAATACAAAACTTGCTTCCCAGACGGCCAAGCAATATGTCCTTTGCCGTTAAGTTCAGCAACAGGGCTGTTACAAATATTTACCGAAGAAACAGCCGAGTCAGCATCGCAGTACCTCCAACCAGACTGAACCTCCACTTGGCTGAGGCGGCGCAACTTTTCGACAGTGGCAGAAATATTGTTGCTAGCAGGTGACACAGAAGCGCTCATTTTTAGCTAAAATCAAACTTGTGTAGGAATCAAAGATCGGATTGAACCGCGAAGACGCGTTACGCGAAGCGGCGCGTTAGCGCTAGGACGCGAAGAAAAAGGTTTCAGAGGGTTTGAAGCGGAGATTAAGAGCTCGCTTTGATTTTACAGCAATATTTAGCAATTCCCTGAATTCAAGAATTAAACTTATGTCCAACGGTTACTACGGCCCATACCAAAGCCGACTATTAAATTTTATATCGAAACAGTCCCGCCAAGTCGCTGACAATTGCGATCGAACTTGGCGTCAAATTAAAGAAGCAACTCTCACGGCTACCCAAATTCTGCTTTATCCAGCTTATTTGCTGGTGCAAAGTTCCCGACTGCTGGGCCGACAGTTGCGGGAATCAAGTCAAAAAGTAGATTTACCGGAACTGCAAGAATTTGGCGGTGACGAAAATGCCGATGGGCAACAAAATTGGTATCAGGGGGAAACTTCCGACGAAAGTTCGATCGCCGAAATTTTGCACCTCGCCGAAAATTTACTAACCTCGTCGCAAACCGCGAAAACTTTAGCCAGCTTCCCGCTGTTAATAAATCAGGGAAATACTGCTAACAATTTACATCCGGCTATCAATTTTAGCGGACAAACCGCAAAGCATCAAACCACTGCCGTCTTAGAACACCCGCTTGCTAAAATTCAATTAAAACCGCAAGCGAAAGTTGACGGAATTGCCAGTTTTATCCCAGCCCGCACTTTAGTATTGGTCGGAAGAGAAAATCAGATATTAGATATTTTGACACCCGAACAGCAGGAAATGCTCGAAGGTCGCATAACTTGGGAAATTGCCAACACCGGGCCCGAACGGCGGGAAATTACCCAAAAAGAATTAAAATTTAATCTCGGTTTGGAGTCGGCTGCCAAAAAAGCGCAGTTGCCGCCGGTGCGTCGTTTTTGGGAATTGATGGCATGGCTTCAGACGAGTCCGGTTGCTCTGAAAAGAAATCAGTTTGGAGAATCAATCCTCGCAGTTAAAAAATCGATCGACCGCAATGCCATCCTAGTCCAAAAAGCCCGCGCGCAGATCGAAGCAAAAACCGCACTGCAGTCAATTGCTGCATCGAATTTGATCGACCACAATACCCCAAAACTAGAAACTAATTTTAACAGCAAGTTCGATCGTCTAGTCAGCAATCCTCTCTCCTTTGTTACATTACTCGATCGCGCCGCCGTCAACATCGAGGAATTAACCCTACCGCCAGCGCTAAAAACAACCGCCGCACCCACCCCAGCCCCCGGAGTCAAAATTAATACATCCGGCACAGACGGCAATTTAGATTTTTCCGCCCGCGAAATCCTGGAAAAATACGCGCGAAACATCGAAGGAATTATTTGGTCGTCAGTAGACCACCTCCTAGGCAAAGAAACAGCAGCCAGTGATAATACGGAGAAATCAGTCGCAATTCAGTATTATTTGAAACAGCGCCAAGAACTAGAAAACACACAAAATAGCCCAGAGGTCGATCGACCGTGGCTGAAGTGGCAAGACTTATTCGGGGAAGCACCACCGCAGCATTTAATCGACGGCAGTTCCGAACCCGAGGCAAAAGCTCAAAGCTTAATATCACAAACTAGCCCAAAAGTCAAGCAGCAAATTGCAGAAGTAGGAGAATTGCCAGAAGGTCGATCGACCGCAGTCTCAATATCCCCTTACCCCGAAGCACTTCACCGCCTGCTGGGGCAGCTAAAACAGAGCTTGCTCACAAAAAGCCCAAAAACTCAACCCCAAACAGCATCTGATTTATCTGATTTAGCAGTTACTCAAAAAAATAGCTCTGCACTCGCAGCAGAATCAACCCCAGGGCGCGCGCCGGAAACCCAAGTGCCAAAAAACACAAACCCGAACACCCGACAAAACAGCCAATCCCCAGCAGCAATCACCGCGCCAACCAGCAGATACACCGCCGCAACCCGCGCTGCTGCTGAACCAAAAAATCCCAGCGCAGGCGTCCAACCCGAGGGCGAATACTTAGAAACAAAAGCAGAATCGATGGGATACATTAAGCACCCGCTAGAACAAGTGCTCGAATGGCTCGATCAAGTCATGCTGCGGCTAGAAAACATCGCCGAGCAACTCTGGAATTGGGCAAAAATCAACTTGCCAAAAATCCTCAAAAGCAAAGAGAAAATTGACTAATCTTTAGCTTATGATAAAAAAGTTGCGGCAACAGCAGCAAATCAGCTCAGTATTAGGCCATCTTTGGAGACTCCCACAGTGCTAACCCTCAAAATCGTAGTTAATGTAGTTGTTTTATTTTTTGTTTCCCTGTTCATATTTGGATTTTTGTCCAATGACCCAGCCCGGAACCCCAACCGCAGAGACATGGAATAAACAAGTTATCTCGCCTGCAGAGTAGGGGCGCGCCACCGCAGCCCCTGCAACAGCCGACAAACCCGCAAAAATTAGTCCAACAAAACTTGACCGAAAGCATCCAGGATACCCGCCACGTGATTCATCCGTGGAGGAATAAAAAACCTGTATCCGATGAAACTTGCCCCCCGAATTTATCCGTGGGGTCATGCTTCAATCTAAAATCTCAAATCTCAAATCTAAAATCGATTGACCTCGCACCAGCAGCGAGGTTATCTTGTGGCGGAAGCAAGTTCTGAAAGCAGCCATATTCCGGCGCGCCCAAGCTACTGCAAATTTCAGATGTCAGATTAAGGTCTAAAAAGTTGGCTTTTAGATGCAAAAATTTTAAATAATTTGCACCCTATAAAATCTAAAATCTAAAATCTAAAATCTAAAATCGGATGACTTACCTGTTGTAACTATGCCCTATCCGGTACCGCCGCCCGAACCCTCTGCCCTCATCTACATCGCCAAGCCTAAGAAAGTCGCCCTCACTGTCGCGGCCGGCGATGGAGACACCCGCAGCAAGCCCGCAGAAATACCGGAACCAAGCCCAGATATCGTTCAGCCAGCACCCACACCGGCCCCAGCAGAACCCGCAGCCCCACTCCTCGGCACTACGCCAGCCACGGATGAGCCTCCAGAAATCGCCGACCCCCTAGCGGAAGTCGAAAGCGGCGGCGCAGTTCTGGGATTTCAGCGTCAGACCCCTGTGGGAGAACCCGAAACTGCGGAAACTCCGAAAGATTCCTCGTTTACAGCTTACCAATTGGGTTCGGTAGAAAATGCCATTGCCATTCGGAATCGGGAACGAACCGCAGAGGCGCAGAGAAAACAGGAGAGAAATATTGCCGGAAAGCAGGAAAGTTGGTATCAGGCCCAAGGCCGGCAGTTAGAAGATAACTCACCCCAACCTGCGGAGATTCCCGTTCCCGAACCCGCGCTAGAACCAGCACCCAGCGGGCAACAGGAGTTCGACATTCCCGCACCAGCAACCACCCCCGCACCCAGAACCCCCCCCGCCCCGAAACCGAAGCCGAAGCCAGCCGCGTCGCCGGGAGTCCGCACCGCCCCTTCTGGGCGGACGGTGCCTTTTCCGGTGACTCCGGCCGATACTATCGAAGTTAAGGCTGACAGCCAAGAATTCGACGATAAGCAGCAAATTGTGACGGCGGTTGGTAATGTCGTCGTGCGGTTCCGGCAAACTGTGATTGATGCCGATCGAGCGATCGTCAACTTAGTCACCCGCCAAGTGGTAGCATCCGGCAATGTCGCCTATACCCGTGGCCAACAAGTAGTGCGCGGCCAGCAGATGGAGTTCAATCTCGGCCTCAACAGTGGCGCAGTCGAACAAGCACGCGGCGAAATATTCCTGCCTGCTGCAGGTAGCGAATTGACGCCCACACTGCCGACAGATATTAGTGCTGGGACGATTCTCGAACAGCCGCTGAGCGATCGAATTACCAGCCAGCAGCCCCTACGCGGAGTCAAATCCCCCGGCGCTGCCAGTGTTACTATCGGCGGCGGCGGACAGCTAGCAGCCCCCCAAGTTGTCGGCGCCGTCAACCGCGTCCGCTTTGAAGCAGAACGCATCGAACTCCTGCCAGACGGCGCGAGGGTAGCAACCAATATTCGGATTACTAACGACCCGTTTTCCCCGCCGGAATTTGAATACAGGGCCCGGAAGGCGACGATTAGAAGGATTTCGCCCACGGCAGAGGAATTGGTCACAACTAAGCCCCGCTTGGTGTTCGACAACCGGGTGAAAATACCCGTGTATCCCCGCCGGCAAGTGTTTGACAGCAGGCAGCAAAACGGCCCGTGTTTGACCTTTGGTTACGACGCAGGCGACAGAGGCGGTTTGTATGCCGAGTGCGGTTTTGAGGTGTTGCAAAACGGGCCGGTGCGGCTAACCCTGACACCCCAAATTTACCTGCAGCGGGTTGTGGAAAAGCACGGCGGTAATCCGTTTTCTCCCGACAGCTACGGGCTCAAAGCGAGGTTGGGCGCTAGTCTCGGCCCGCGCACCAGGCTGGATGGATCGGCAATATTTCTGAGTTTGGAAGATTTCCCGAATTTGCCAGAAAACAGCTTTCGGGGCAATTTGCGCCTGCGACAGTTGATCGGCACTCACTCTCTGGCAGCAGAATATAGTTATCGCGATCGACTGTTTAACGGTTCTCTGGGCTATCAAACCGTGCAGAGCAGTCTCGGCGCAGTCCTCACTTCCCCAGTCATCCGACTCGGACGCACGGGCCTCAATCTCAGCTACCAAGCTGGGTATCAATTTATCAATGCTGACACCGATCGACCAGACTTGCTCGAACCAGTGCGGGAAAACAACCGCATCGATCTGGGCCGTTCCCAAGTTAGCTTTGCCTTGAGTCGCGGCTTTAACCTGTGGCAGGGTCAACCGCTGCCCCGCACTCCCACCCAAGGTTTAAAGTACACGCGGACGCCGGTGGTTCCTTTCTTGCAACTAGCCTTGGGACTCCGGGGAGTTGGTACTTATTACAGCAGTGGCGATCGACAAAATTCCCTCGCTGGCAGCGTCGGCATTCAAGGGCAGTTCGGTCATTTCTCCCGCCCTTTCCTCGATTACACTGGGTTTAACGTGACTTATACCCAGGTGGGGCGCGACGGTATCTCGCCGTTTTTATTCGATCGCTTAGTAGATTTGAGAGTCCTGTCTTTTGGGCTTGTCCAGCAAGTTTACGGAGGCTTTCGAGTGGGATTTCAAAGTGCTATTAATTTAGAAAGCGGGGAAGCAATCAGTACGAATTACACTCTAGAATACAGCCGCCGCAGCTACGCAATTATTTTGCGTTTTAATCCTGAGCGTCAAGTCGGCAGTCTGACTTTTAGAATTAGCGACTTCAACTGGAATGGGACTCCCCAACCTTTTTCCGGGGACGCGCGAACTGTAGAAGGAGGAGTGCGTTTATCCGATTAATTCAATTGGCTAATTGGGCATTGGTCATTGGGCATTGGTCATTGGGCATTGGTTATTGGGAATTTGGAACCAACAGAAAACAGTCAACCGCCAACAGAAAACAGTCAACAGTCAACAGTCAACAGACAACAGTCAACAGTCAACAGACAACAGACAACAGTCAACAGACAACAGACAACAGTCAACAGTCAACAGACAACAGTCAACAGACAACAGTCAACAGACAACACATGACAGAAGTGACCGCAATATCTGCACAAGCAGCGGCTCTGCTGGTTCACTACGGTTTTGACCTAGGTGGCAAAAAAGCCGAGAAATTGGCGGGTGAATGGCTGACCAAGTATCCCGGCTATTGGCTGCGTTTAGCAGTGGTTGAAGCGCTTTATCAAGGTCGCTACAAGGCTGTTTCTGTGGGACAGCTATTGAGTATGTGGCACCGTATAGGTGAACCTCTCTATCATTTCAATCGCGAGTTTGAACGCTTGGTCTGCAACAATTTTCCTCAAAATTTAACCGGGGAAATTGGTGCTCAACTGCCGCCGGAGGATATACTTTTCTCCAACCCGGAATCGCAAGTTGGTGTAGCCGAGTTAGATTTGCGATTGCCGTCAGAGGCGCAACTTGATGTGGCGCTTCCTGCAGAAGCCGCGAACACAGAGGCCCAGGAAACAGGAAAATTGCCCGCAGCGGACGATCGCACAAAAGAAAATACAGAATTTGTAGTATATGAAGATGTGGCTATTACCGCCCTCGCCGATCGAGCCGAAGCCGAGCACAAATTAGCGGAAAAACCTGTGGCCAAATCCTTCCCAGTTGTCAAACACACTGATTTTCATACCAAGTTAAAAGCCATTGCCAGAGAAGGCAGAAGAAAGAAGGGAGAAAGCAGAAATAGACTGTAAACTTTGGGAACTATAGCCTTTCTCAGTAACATGAGGTGCTCTCGCGGCCTCCGTGGCCTCCGTGGCCTCCGTGGCGTCCGTGGGCATAAGACTCGCCCCCATACCTCACAACGCTTGAGAACCGCTATAGATAGTTATTTTTCACTTTTCACCAGAAAACGAGCCAGAAGCCCCTGGCTTTAGACATGGGGAGGAAAGTGGCAGCGACGACCGTCGCCTGAAGCTTTCTTCCTTCAAAATCCATAGCTATAGCCATCTTTTTTGTGAATTGCTTTGCAATATTTATGGCTAACACCTGCTACCCTCCCAGCCTTCGTTACGATATCAAAACTACCTGAAGCACGGCACAAAACACGCCCGGTGTAAGAGCCGATTTTCTTGCCTGCGGTAACGTTTGCACTGACAAGATCGCCAGTCTGAAACCCTTTATGGATTTGCACTCTGGACTTGTGCCGCATGGGAAACCCGTACTGATTTGTGCCGCACATCTGTCGTGTTCCGTGACCTTTTGCTGCGATCAACAGTGGCTTTGATGTTAAGACTTCAAGCGTGTCAACGCTGCCCACACACGCAGCATCAAGCCAGTGCGATTTAGCTAATCCTAACCGATGGCGATTGAACTTAGTTTGCCCGCCCGTGCCAGTAGTGACGGGCAATCCCGTCTTTTTAAGTGCATTAAACAATGCCCACCTGGTTGAGTTGACCGCTGCTGCATCTTTAAGAGGCTGTTTTGCCTGTTTGAGAATACGATTTAGCAGGTCGGGCTTAGCTGCCAGGAATACCCGAACATCTTGATTGCCTTTCTTTTGATTGCAATCGTGGCAGGCAATCGTTAAATTAGAAACCCTGTCCGAGCCACCTTTTGATTTGGGTTGAATGTGCTCAACCTCAAAAGGTACATTTTCAGCCGAGCAATAAGCGCACTGCCGATTCCATTTGTCCAAGAGATACTGCCGGACTTCGTAACCCTGCAATTCTCCCTGCTGATACAATACGCCTGAGATTTCAGGGTTTTGCATTAGTTGGGTATCGAACCGCACTAACTCTTGAGCAATGCTAGCAATGGGCGCAAATCGAATTAACTTGCGTACCCATGTAAGTGTTGTTTCAACTCGATGCTGCCCCGATGGAGCTAGCCAACCATCCGGACGAGTGCGATTGAGAAACCGCGCTTGACGATATCGAGTTTTGCGATTTCGCCTTCCTCGCCTGAGTTGGTGGCGAGAGAGAAGTGCATCTTTAATTTGCTGCCCCCTGTGTTGCAGTTCGGCTCCGAAGATAATCTTGTTGCCCTGTTTGACTGCGATTCCCGTAATTTTAGATCCCGGATCTAATTTCAGTTCTAAGAGTTCAGGATTCGTCTCAACTGCTTTTTTCAAAACAATTGTAAAGGGATAGCGGCGAAATACCGCTGCCTTGCCTGCTTTCAGTAATGACCTTGCCATTCCTGGTTTGCAGGGTGATAAAGGTTTGAGATTGTTATCAATTACAAAGGCAAAGTTAGACATTTTTGCGTCTCCTCTGATTTCTCGTAATGTTCGCTTCGCCAATGTTTTCAAGGCTTGTTCTGCTGGCTGCACTTCCTTAACCCATTACAGATGTTTAACAACCAACGATAGTGCTACAAACTAGCGACGCATTTGTAGGTATCATGACCTCGAAAACGTAGACCTCGAAAGTCTTGGGCTGGTCATGTTGTGGCTCGCATCCCGCTTGCGTTAGTCGGGCAGTCTACAAGCCCCTGCCTTTAGGCATGGGGTTCATGACTTGGGGCACTTACTCCCATCCGAATTTCCGAACAAAAAGATGCTTGTTCCGTACCGTTAGCTTGCTTAACAACGCTAGTCCGCAGCCGCAAATTGGGCATGAGATACCACAGCCTTTCTTCCGCATGGAGAGTGTCTGATTCTGTAATCAATGTCAGCACGTCATCGCCCATCACGTAGCGGCTGTTATTACCCTTGTCTTGCAACACTTTGCCAACGCTGGGATTGTCGGGATTAGGTACGATCGCTAGTATTGTAGAACCGATTTGTTTAGCTTGGTCGCGATCGGGAATACCGTCCC
Organism: Microcoleus sp. S13_C3; assembly: GCF_036700905.1. Taxonomy (NCBI): domain Bacteria; kingdom Bacillati; phylum Cyanobacteriota; class Cyanophyceae; order Oscillatoriales; family Microcoleaceae; genus Microcoleus; species Microcoleus sp. S13_C3. The sequence goes on from NZ_JAUBPT010000154.1 coordinate 15,550, forward strand.
AACTAATCCGAACGCTAGTTAGCTTAGTTGAAGCCGGGTTAATCGAGTGTTGTTGGCAAAGTTTGACGACTGCTGCATCGCTAGCTGTCAGTATTTCTATTTTGAGGTCGGATTTACCTGCCTGCAATTCCCCAGAATTGAGATTGTGTACGGTACGCTGAGAAAACCATTTACCTGCACTTAACTCGAAAAACTCGATAACATCCATGAAATTTGTCTCAAAAGTCAATACTGCTTTATTTGCGATCGTGACTTGCGCGCTATGGAGTCAGAAACCCGGTTTCTTCCTGCGTACTAGCGACCAAACCCATGATTTTGTCTAGAAACCCGGTTTAAGAGTGCAAGTCCTTTTCTATATTTTAGAGGAAGGGGGCGCACCTGCAAAGCTTTCTGAGAGCTTTAGGTGAAACAGATTGCAGATGCCGTTGAGGTACGAAACCCAACCAGGGGGACATCTGCCTCGCTGATGCGGCCGACTTGACAGAAAATTAGAGCATCCGCCATTATATTTCGTTATAAAAAGTCTTTTTCGCACTTTAAATACCTGAAAATTTTTAGCTTTGAGAGTGTTTATCGATCGACCATCGTGGCCCAAATACCAGCTATGTTAAGAAAAGCAACGATATATGTGAGCTTTTGTCGATCGAGCGGTAAATTGGGCGTTGCTGAGTTTAATTATATTGGCGGCGATTTATTGTCATGGCACTGCTTGAAAATTCTCCAAGCAGACTCCGACTAAAAAACAAGCAATTCATCGAACCATCACCAAACCGAGGATAGCAAGCCCGTAGCACATAGCATTCAAATATGTCATGCTAAGTCAAGAGAAAAGATTCTCGATCGGCTTTTCGGTAGGGTACAGCTAGCGATCGCATACATTTAAAAAACACATCCGTAAATTTATGACCGAGTTTACACAAGGGCTGGATAAAATGCAGCCCGCAGAACAGACTCACTACCTGGGAATCCTGCCAAGTCAGCTAGCAGCGACTTCAGACTGCGAAAAATTATACAGCTTACTAACAGATTACAATTTTATTGAATCCAAGCTGTCAGCATCGGGAGTACAGGCGCTAATAGAAGATTACGATTTAGCAACAAGTCCCGATATTATTACCTCAGACCAAAAAGCCGACCAACTCAAATTAATCCAAGAAGCAATTCGGCTGTCTGCCCACATTCTAGCCACCGATAAAACCCAACTAGCCACCCAACTAATAGCCCGCTTGATGTGCTTTGAAAGTCCAGAAATTCAAGCACTGCTAGCACAGGCCAAACACCAAACAACCCCCTGGCTGCGACCGCTAACGCCCAGCTTTACCCCTCCCGGCGGGAGATTGTTGCGTACCCTCACCGGACATACAGACTGGGTACAAGGTGTAGCAATCACCCCCGACGGCAAGCGGGCAATTTCTGCGTCCTCCGACCACACTCTCAAAATTTGGCACTTAGAAACAGGAGAAGAACTTTCCACCCTCAAAGGTCATCTTACCTACGTCAATGCTGTAGCTGTCACGCCCGATGGCACTAAAGTAATTTCCGGTTCTTGGGACAATACTATTAAAATTTGGGATTTAGAAACTGGACAAGAAATATTTACTTTTGCCGGCGATACTTTTGCCGTAGAAGCAGTAGCAGTAACTCTCGACGGCAAGCGAGTAATTTCAGGTTCTTGGGATGGCAGTATTAAAGTTTGGGATTTGACAAGCAGGGAAGTAATTTTCAACTTGAAAGGTCACAGCAGTTTTGTCCAGTCGGTAGCAGTAACTCCTGATAGCAAACGGTTAATTTCTGGGTCGGGAGACAACAGCATTAAAGTCTGGAACCTAGAAACCGGAAAAGAACTTTTTACTCTTACGGGTCATGAAGACTGGGTAAAAAGTGTAGCAGTTACTCCCGACGGCGAAAAAATAATTTCTGGGAGTTACGACGGAACTGTTCAAGTCTGGAGTTTGCCCGAACAAAAGCAACTTTTCACTTTAGGAAAACACGGCAGTTTCGTTCAAGCTGTGGCAGTCAGTCCCGACGGCAAACGGGTAATTTCGGCTTCCGGCGACAAAACGCTAAAAGTTTGGAATCTCGAAACAAAAGAAGAACTTTCCACTTTTACCAATCACATCGCCCCAGTTAATGCTGTGGCTGTTACCCCCGACGGCAAGCGGATAGTTTCTGGTTCCTCTGACAAAACTCTCAAAGTTTGGCACTTAGAAATAGGCAAAGAAAATTTATCATTTGCACGTCACGATGACTGGGTAAATGCTGTAGCAGTAACGGCGGACGGTACTAAAGCGATTTCCGGTTCGGGAGACAACAGCCTTAAAGTATGGAATCTCAAAAACGGACAGGAAATTTTTACAATTCGGGGACATCAAGATTGGGTAAAAGCGATCGCAATAACAGCGGATAGCAAGCGAGTAGTTTCGGGTTCTGGCGACAAAAATGTGAAAGTTTGGAATCTAGAAACCGGAAAGGAAATCTTTACTTTCACGGGTCATACAGACTGGGTGAATTCTGTGGCAGTGACTGCGGACGGAACGATGGCGATTTCGGGCTCGGCAGACACAACTATAAAAGTTTGGAGTTTGGAAACAGGAGAGGAACTTTTTACTTTTACAGGTCATGAAGACGGGATAAAATCTGTTGCAGTTACTCCTGACGACAATCGGGTAATTTCTGCTTCCAGCGACAACACTCTCAAAGTTTGGAGTTTGGGGAAAGAAAAGAATATTTTTGCTCATTTGTGGAATGTAGGAGTAAAAAATCAACTTTTCACTCTCAAAGGTCATGAGAGTTGGGTGAATGCTGTGGCAGTTACAGAAGATGGAAAATGTGCAATTTCTGGGGGGCGAGAAACAACTTTGAAAGTGTGGAATTTGCAAAGTAGAAAGGAAGTTTTTACTCTAGCTGGTCATGCCGATACGATAACATCCGTGGCGACTAGGGGAAATAAAGCGATTTCTGTTTCGGATGACAATACTCTGAAAGTTTGGGATTTATTGAGTCGAAAAGTAGTTGCTAGTTTCACGGGAGATAGTGCTTTGAAAGCTTGCGCTATTGCACCTGATGGGGTGACAATCGTAGTGGCGGAAGCTTCGGGACAGGTACACTTTTTGAGGTTAGAAGAGGGGAAATAGTCATTAGTCATTAGTCATTAGTCATTAGTTATTAGTTATTAGTCATTAGTCATTAGTTATTAGTCATTAGTCATTAGTCATTAGTCATTAGTCATTAGTCATTATGCCGATCGCACTTTTGCTAAAATTTAAAAGTGCGATCGCCCTTTTCCCCATCTAGTTTACAATTGTTCCGGGTCAATTCCCATCGTTCGCAGTCTTTCTGCCAGTACAGCAGCCCGCTGTTCGGCTTGTTCTGCCCGCAGTCGTTCTTGTTCTGCCCGCTGTTCGGCTTGTTCCAAGCTGCCAGAAACCTCCTCATAACTTGTAAACGGTTCGCCGTCAGGGCGATAAATTTGTAACTGATACTTTTAATTCAGACAATCCCCGACAATCGGTGAAAATCTGAATATAGCACACTCATCAGACAGGTCCCAGAGTATGGTGGTATCCCACAAAGCTTTGAGAAAAATCCCCAA
>NZ_JAUBPT010000155.1:0-19136 GCF_036700905.1 Microcoleus sp. S13_C3
GCGTCGCCACCCGTCAATCTGTAAGTTTTATCGACCAATATTTCGCAGCGACGCACCCTACAGATTAACACCACACACTATATTTATAGTGTACTTCATGAACCACCGAAGAGGCTGTAATAAAAAATAATTACTTTAAAGCTGCACGCAACTGATGGAGGACTTTTTTGTATTTGGCAATGCGTTGAAAATCTGCCTCTGTCGGATTGGCGATGCGACGAATATCCAGGTTATGAGTAACATCAGCGATTTTGACTCGCAGTGCGATCTGGTTGGCAATCACACGCTCTAAATAAGCTGGATAAGCTTCTCCTTCTATTTTGGTAATCGCCTCGATCGCCGAGACGATAACTTCAGGAAAACCTTCGCTTCTAAGTTGCTCAAGTGTAAGTTCCGAATCTTCGACAGCATCGTGTAAAACCGCTACGATTTTCTGCTCTATAGAAGTTACATTTTCCATCACAAATAGCGGATGGTCGAGATAGGGATTGCCTGCCTTATCAACCTGCCCCTCATGAGCTTTGGCTGCGATGGCGATCGCTCGTTGTAGTAATGATTCGTACTCTGAATTCGTATTTGACAACATAGTAAAGAAGTTCTCTATTAAAGTTTCAGTCCCCTCGCGGGGAAAACGTAGTGTGGGAGTTTTTATTTTAAATATTCCTGCAACAATTTCCAAGCCATGTGAGTACCTTCCCCGGCGTTGACTTTTTCAAAATCTACATCTTTTCTCAAAACTACCAAACCCACACCTTCTTTGATTTCTATTTTATCACAATCGCTAACGATCGCCAAAAAAAGGTGGTTTTTTTGTAAAACTTTTCTATCATTTTGGGTCTTTTGGTGAGTAAAAGTTGTGATAAAGTCCATTTGGTAAAAATTGGTTGTGAGGCAAGTTTCTTCCTCCATTTCTCGCACTGCTGCCTGCTGTGGACTTTCTCCTATGTCCACGCCACCACCAAAAGTAGAAAGCATTCCTTGACTGGCAATACCTGGGATATTATCTCGCAGTTGAGCCCCAATCTGACCGTTGGGGAGCATGAGAAAAATGCGAACTATTGACTGAGGAATATTCATGTTATCGATGGAATAACAAAACTCAAAAAAGTTGAGCTATAGTTTTCTAATTTGAATCCAAATTTTCCTAATCCAATTGTACACCGCAGCATACAAAGCCAGTAACTTATTGACAAAACTTTGCCAAATAGAACCTTCCCTTACCTCAGAAACTTCTTCGGTTTCCACGGGCAGCGGCGGCATCCCGACTACTTCATACAGCGGATATTCGCCACTTTTCCCCGGAATTGGCACGGATACGCACCGATCGACGATCGCCAATTCCTTAACTTCCTGATAAGTCTCCTCGGAAATCAGTAAACTCGTTCCTACTTGCTTGTTAGCAGCCTCGATCCGGCTGGCCAAATTCACCGCATCTCCGATCGCCGTAACTGTCTGATTTTTCGATGCCCCCAAATTCCCCACAACCACCCACCCGTAATGTATGCCAATTCCAATCCGCAACCGGTGACGGTATAAAGTCTCAAAATAGGGATTGAGTTTCTCTAGTTCCTCCAGCATCTGCACCCCAGCCCTCACCGCTTGTTCCGCCGCGTTGTCTGAATTTTCCAACCCAAACAGTGCCATAAAACCATCTCCCATGTAATTATTAATCATCCCGCCATTGCGGTTGATCGCATAACCCATTTTTTGGAAATAGCGATTTAAAACATAAATTACATCGTAGGGCAACAGCGATTCTGCAAACGCAGTAAACCCGCGAATATCGGCAAACAAAATTGCAATTTTCTTCTCTTGACCCACAGGAGTAGAAATCAACTTTCCGGCCATTTCGTCGTTAAATGATTCCAAGTCTTCAGAATCGATCGCCAATCGGCGCAAAATCACCTTGCCGCCCGCAACCTGTGTCTGACAAGCCAGCCTAATTTCCGGTTCTAAACGCAATTTTTGGGCAAGTTCCTCTTCCGGCGAAGTGCGCGGAGAGCAAAATTCCAAACCTTCGACAATCAATACCCGGCAAGTCGAACATCGGGCGCTACCGCCACAGATGTGGGTGTGGGGAATGTCGGCACGCAGGGAAGCTTCGAGAATTATATCGTCGTCGTCTATCTCGATCGTGCGATCGTCCGGCAGATAGTGAATCTGTGGCATATGTGGCGCGTCTAGCTAATTAGCGAGGAATCTCGCGGACATCTGTTATTGCAGCTAACCTGTATGCAAACCCGGTTTCTGGGCATTTTTTCTGTATCCCTGATTCCTTAACTATAAGTCGCGATCGGCATTTGCTTCTCGTTGCGTCAGCTCAACCGCCCCAATGAAACCAGTTTAAAAAAAGAGAGCAACTCTAGACAAAAGTCCAACTCTTAGCTCATCATTTATTCTCAATTCTCAAATCTAAAATGGTATAACTGAACACTAAAATTTTCATCTCAGCGTGAAAATACCCCAATTCAAGCTGTGGAGTTAATCTAAAATCTAAAATCTAAAATGGACGGACATAATTCTTAATAAAATTAAGAGCGCCCAAAGCCCTATCAATCCGTTATCAAATCCCCTTCAACAGCCATATATTTTTAAGATTTTGGGGAGTTTTGCTGTGCAAACCTTACGGGGCAATAGTTTTAGCTTTTTTGCTCTCTAACAACCACCCAATTTTTGTGAGATAGAATAGCAGCATCTTTAAAACCAGTATAACCATGACTTCATCAACAGCCCTACAAAACATCGAAAACCACCTTCCCCTCGTGGGAAATATCCATACCAAAAGTCCGATCGCCTACGGAGCAACCCGCCTCGCCGTCAGTGCAGTTAACACGGTGCAAATGGCAGTAGCAGAGTCTTACATCAACGGATTAGAAGTCCCAGATTCAGTATTGCGATCGCTTTTTGATACCTGTATGCCGGTCTTTTTTAAGCATTTCCCGTCCCTGCTTGCACCCTACGAATGGGTACTAACAGAAACAGACCATACAGCCGAAGGGCCGCGGGATTTAATGAAGATTCAGTACGACTTACCTCAAGCAATGCTGAATCCGATGTTAGGCGATGGAAAACTCATTTATCCTAAATACAGCATGGGGTTGTGGGAAAAAGGAGCCGCCAACCTTGAACAAGCACAAATGCAGATGATTGATGATGTGATTGAGAAGCTAGAGATTCAAGATGGCGACAATATTTTAGACTTTGGTTGCGGTTGGGGTTGTGTTCCCAATTACATTCTTTCCAAATTCCCCAATGTCACCTTTACGGGGATTAACTTGAGCCACAACCAATGCGAGTATATGCGTCAGAAGATGCAAGACCCCGAAAGCTACCTCAGTTCCGGTCGATTTACCCTATATGAAGGCGATTTGAACGACGCCCAATTTGAGACAAAATTTGACAAGATTCTCTCCATCGGAGTTTTTTGTCATGTAGGTAATTTAACGAAGGCTTTCCAAAAGCTTGCCTCTTTCCTGAAGGATAACGGCAAAGTTTTCATTCACATTATCACAGTCCGCATTCCCAACAATATGTCCAGCGTTTTCACCCACAAATACGTTTTCCCCCACGGTCGTTACTGGAAATACGATGCAGTTCCCAGCCACAACAAAGACCTCAAAACCATAAAAAACTGGTATCTCAACGGCTCCAATTACTCTACAACCTTAACTACTTGGCTGAAAAATTTTGACGATTCTCAGGCAATAGTCAAAGATTTAGACTACGGCATGGACTATGCCAAATTTCGCCGCATCTGGCGGTTTTACTTAATTTGGTTTGTGGCTAATTTCGCGAGTTGCGACGGCGAATATAACGGCAACGGTCAATATTTAATGGTTCGTGCATAACCGCTAATCAAGACCCAGCTCAAAAAACCGAACACCCAGAACCCCGACATCTCAAAGAAGTCGGGGTTCTTGAGTGCGAGCTACTTATCGGGAGAATGAAACCTTTCAATCTAGATTTAGGGCGATCGAGAAGTGTTGCCTTCTTTTGAGGAATTTTTCTGAATTTAAAAAAATCCGGAATAAGATTATCGATCGGTGAATAAGACCTCTATCAAGCGTGAGCCTGCACAATAATTTTTAAATTCCATCCTCGATCGGTAGTGACGAGCTCCGATCTTTTACTACCAAAAAATGGTTGATTTATACAATGGTAGACAAAATGAAACCTTCTCTTCCTCAAGACGATCCGAACCAAGAACAGCGTCGCGATTCCTTGAATCGCCAGCAACAAGCTTATCAGTTTGACTTTGAGAGTTTATCACCTTTGGCATTATTGAAAGATGTGCCCGCAGTCGAGAACTTTTCGAGCAAGTATATTGGAGAGCGGATACTAGCAACATCGGAACTTCCCGGAAATATGCTGGCGGCCGATTCGAGAAGTTTTCTCGATCCTCTCGACGACCTCCAAGACTATGAAGATTTCTTTACTCTGCTGCCGCTACCTCCTGTTGCCAAAATCTACCAAACCGATCGCTCTTTTGCAGAACAGCGCCTGTCTGGAGCAAATCCGATGGTGCTTCGCCTGTTAGATGCCAGCGATCCTCGGGCGCAAACACTGGCACAAATTTCCAGTTTTCACCCATTATTCGATCTGGGCCAAGAGTTGCAACAAAAAAACATTTACATTGCCGATTATACCGGTAGCGACCAACACTATCGCGCGCCTTCAAAAATAGGAGGCGGAAGCTATGAAAAAGGCAGAAAATTCTTGCCGAAACCGCGAGCTTTTTTCGCTTGGCGGTGGACGGGAATTCGCGATCGCGGTGAAATGACACCGATCGCCATTCAACTAGATCCCACGCCAGATAGCCATGTCTACACCCCATTCGATCCTCCTGTCGATTGGCTGTTTGCGAAACTCTGCGTACAAGTAGCAGATGCCAATCACCATGAAATGAGCTCGCATTTAGGTCGAACTCATCTGGTGATGGAACCAATTGCGATCGTCACCGCCCGACAGTTGGCTAAAAATCACCCGCTGAGCCTGTTGCTGAAACCGCACTTTCGCTTTATGTTGACAAATAACGATCTGGCGCGTTCTCACTTGATCGCTCCGGGCGGGCCAGTCGATGACTTGCTAAGCGGTAGCTTGCCAGAGACAATGGAAATAGCTAGAGAGGCTTGCAGTAACTGGAGTCTGGATCAATTTGCCTTCCCAACCGAACTGAAAAATCGGGGCATGGACGATCCAAATCAACTGCCTCACTATCCTTACCGAGATGATGGATTACTGCTGTGGAATGCGATCGAAACCTTTGTATGTGGCTATCTCAAATTCTTTTACCCGACAAATGAAGCACTCGTCCAAGACGTGGAACTGCAAACTTGGGCCCAAGAATTAGCCTCGAATGAGGGCGGTAAAGTCAAAGGAATGCCGCAGCGCATCGACACAGTTGAACAATTAATTGCAATTGTCACAACTATAATTTTCACCTGCGGCCCGCAGCATTCAGCCGTCAATTTTCCCCAGTACGAATACATGGCTTTTGCCGCCAATATGCCCTTGGCAGCCTACCGGGACATTCCCAAAATTACCGCTTCTGGCACTCTCGAAGTGATTACGGAAAAGGACATTTTACGGTTGCTTCCTCCGTACAAGCGAGCGGCTGAACAACTGAAAATTATGTTTATTTTGTCAGCTTATCGATATGACCGTTTGGGTTATTACGATAAATCTTTCCGAGAACTCTACCGGATGAGTTTCGACGAAGTTTTTGCGGGAACCCCGATCCAACTTTTAGCCAGACAGTTCCAGCAAAATTTGAATATGGCAGAACAAAAAATTGATGCTAACAATCAAAAACGAGTAATTCCTTACATTGCTCTCAAGCCTTCGTTGGTACTCAATAGCATCAGTATGTAGGAGTGTATTTTTGGGGAGTAGGGGTTGGGCGAGACGCCCGCCCCAAAAGAAAATTCCTTTGCCCATTCTCAGCTTTTGTAGTCTTCAGCGATCGAGCAATTCACACACAATGTACCAGAGGAATCAGTGAAGGTAACTTCATCTTGATAATGCCGGGGTGTTTCCACTAGCAACCGCCAAGCGTCGCCAGCCTCGATTAAATTCATGCTATCGGGATAGTAAATTTTTAACAACTCTTGCACCATAATCTCACGATTACTAATAATACAAATTAATAGAATTCTCTTTCTGAATCTACCCGTGAGAATATTTTCGCTGTAGAATTGTCAGCCTGACGGGGTTGTTATCGCGTCAGGTAAAATTGGTCTTTAGCGTCGCTTTCTAGTTGTAGTCTGAAGAAAACTTGTGAGCGTAACTGGTGTATCTAGCTATGGCAAAGGTGTTACAGCAGAATTATCAAGAGGGCAATTTACCGAAGTTTCCCCTAAATAATCAGTTAAGGTAACTTCATCTTTGTAATGCCGAGGAGTTTGCATTAACAATTGCCAAGCTTCACCAGCATCCAGTAAATTCATCCGCCCAGGATAGTGAATTTCTATCAACTCTTGAACCAAAGGGTAATAGTCTGAGTTAAGACTAGGGAAAATATGATGCTCCGTGTGATAGGAAAAATTGAAATGCAACAGATCAAATATTTTAGGAACCCGTAGTGAAAGACTATTTATCAGCGGATCATTAACACTCGTCATCCGGCAAATCAGATGATTGGTGTATATATAAAACATGATTCCTGAATGACCAATTGCTAGCGGCAGAAAATAGCTAAAAGCGAGTTTGAGGGGATGAAAGTCTAAATAGAATAAAATGCTAAAATGCAGGCATAAAATTCCCATAAACTCAAGGGCAATTGTCCACCGATCCCGAACACTGACTGTAAAAGCAGCCGGCACATAATCAACTGACTTATTATTAAAGAACAGGATCGAAGAGAGGTTGGAAAAATTATGAAATAACCACGAGCCTGCCATCCCTACTAAGAAGAACCAAACGGGATTGAAGTCAACAGATGGTACAAAGAAATTTTGAATCCATTTTCCCCAAGTATTAGGCTGTTGGTAAAGGTAATTGCGATCGGGATCTCCTAAAGAATTTGTTTGACTGTGATGTACAATGTTATGAAGAGATTTCCACTGAGTCGGGGGCATAAACAACATTGCGAACCCTAGAAAACTAATGCTATCAGTCACGCGAGACTTTTTCTGCACACTACCGTGCATGAAATCATGGGAGATAAATGATAAAGCTATTACACTATTACCCATAATCAAAGCTAAAGGTAAATAAAGCCATAAAAGATACACAGACCACTGATCTAGACGATCGGCTATTCCCCAACCCAGTAGCAAAATGCCCATATTAATGAACAGTATAACCAACTTGCTATCATCTGGTTTAAAGGCTCCTGATGGCATAAGTGGACGCAATTTCTTAGCGTATACCGAGTGGTGAATTAGCGTTTCTTTGCCTAAAGTCGGCGTTGCCCTCTTGTCTAGAGTCTTGAGTGATTTTTCGGATTTCATGTGATAGCTAAGAGTATTTTCATGTGACTTAATAAGTTTCTAAATTTAATTAGATTCCGTACCAGATTTTAGATTGAACCCACACATAAATCCGGCGGCTTATTGTTAGGATGCGGAGATTTTATCTGTCTCCACTGCGGCTATCCGGGAGCTTGCGATCAAATTGCTTGAGATCGAGGCTGCCTGATTGTTCTACCAAGATATTATTGTATCCTATAAAAAGATTTTTGGAACAACTGTTAAAGGCTTACGCATCGATAATAGTCTCCCACTTTTGAGTTTGGTTTAATCCCAATAACCAATTCTAAATAACCTATAAAATTAAAAAAGTCCGTTTCCCTGCACAATTTCTTTAATTGTCGTCAGCGTATCTAACCCGATCAATCCCCGACGATAACCTTTTTGGTTGGACATTCCCAAAAATATCGCATCTCCCCGATTTTGATAGCGCCAAAACCGAGGTGAGGCATTAATAAAAGTTGAGGCGCTGTTAACATCCAGAGCAAATTGGCGACTTTCTAAGTAAGATTCAGTGGCAATGCAGTCAGCGTGGCCACTGCTGTAGCGGTTGATCCAGCCGATCGCAATTTCTAAACTATCGACAACTTTAAACGCTATGGTTTTGTTTAAATACGGTTGAGTCCACTCGTATGGTTCCGCCAGCTTCAACTCTGGGAAATCTGCAACAAGATCCGCATCGCCACTAATTTGAAAGCCTTTTTCTTTTAAACTGTTCCACAGCCTGACTAAGGAAGAAGGCTTTTGGTTGCGATCGATCAGCACTTTCTCGATCGCATTAACAGGATCGGGCACGCTTTGATGGCTATCCAAAATCATCCACCTTGCCATCTCCAAACTACCAGTCGGCGACCAATAAAGGTAACAATTTCCCATTGCCGACCTCAAAACTGGTGCTGTACACAGCCTAACTACCTGCTGCACCAAACTTGGTCTACCGTAGGGAATAATTAAATTGAGATATTGGTCTTGAGTGACCAATTCTCGGATCGAAGCGCCCCGATCCGGCGGCAGTATCTGCAAACATCCCGATGGCAAACCTACCTCATCGATCGCCGAAACCAAAGCTTCCCCAATTACAGCATTAGTTTGCCAGCTTTCGCTGCCGCCTTTAAGAATCAAACTGTTAGCGCTTTTGAGAGACAAACCCGCGGCGATCGCCCCCAACTCTGGAAACGCTTCGTAAATTAGAGCGATAGCCCCCAGTGGCAGCGACTGACAGTAAACCTGACACCGATCGACCTGATAAGAAGCATTGATCACCCTGCCGATCGGGTCTGGCATTTCCCCCAACCGTTGCAGAATTTGCACAGTTGTCTTAATCCGTTCCGGCGTCAGCTTCAGCCACTCCACAATCAACTCGGGAATCGCCATGTCCCGACTCGCTTCTAGATCCAGAGTATTTGCTTCTAAAATATCATTTTGCCGCCGTTTCAGCGAGCCCGCCATCGCCTGCAAAGCTGCAGCGCGATCGGCACTCTTTGTCGCAGCCAACTCCAAAGAAGCTTGATAAGCGCGACGCGCGACATTTGCGGCATCTGATGAATGGGTAAAATCCTCTATTATCATCTAGCTAACGCCTGTAAGCGAGCCATACCATCAGCGCCGGCAGCATTGCTAGCAGCACCGCGACCATTGCCCACAGAATAATATTTGGGCCCGGCGAGTGTAGCGCCAAGGGCAACCAAATCACTAGCGGCACCAATATCATACCCAAAGCCAGTGGCAAGTAATGGGCCTTCAAACCCGGATGCGCTCTGTTCCACTGGTGGCCCGTCCACCGCCAAGCCTGCTTGTAAGGATAGTTCGTTGATAGTTGCTCGATCACGTATCCACTTTCGTCCAATACAAATATTTGTTGACAGCGGTTGCAGCCAAAGGCTTCTGTCAACGTTATGGGAACTAGACGACCCCGCCGTCGGCAAGGACAGGGGTACTCATCGTTTAAGTCAATCTTTGGAGCTTTTTGAGATGGCACTAGCGATCGGATAAAAAAAGCGTTTTTGCAAAAATAATCGTTAACATATCCACTTAATCAAACTTGTCACTTCCGCCAAAGCGAGGCTTTCACCTGCCTGTTTCGAGCTCTCGCCCGATCGGCAATTTTGACTTGCAAGTTCTGCATTCAATCTTACCACTAACTTAGGTATTTTCAACCATCATTAGGACTATACCAAAAACTTTCTTGATCTACTTTCCGGTTTTCTTGATTTTTTTTATCTTCTAAAGCGGGTGACGCGATTCGAACGCGCGACATTCACCTTGGCAAGGTGACGCTCTACCACTGAGCTACACCCGCATTTCCTGCGGTATTAACAATATTGTCTCAATTCTCTAAATTTGTCAAGTCTTTTTAGTAAGTTTTTTTCAGAAACCCAGTAAACCACCCCCAAACCCACTCCCCACCTGCAATTTCAGCAGCCAGATCATTAACCAAATCAGTAATTGCCGTGAAAATTGACCGCCATCGGCCCACGGCAAAGCTACAATCAAGCTGGAATTGTGGGAGAACACTGTCATGTCAGATTTAAATCGCGGAATCATGAAGTTCAAGGGAGCTGACAGTCCTATAGCGATCGCCATTTCGGCGATTGTCATTGCCGGCGGAATCGGCTTCTTGATCTGGTGGGCGCTGCAATCAGCCTACACCTTCAGCTAACAGACTACTCAAAGGTAAAACTTATACAGCATATTCCATGTATATGTGGTACACATAATCTGATGGCCCGTGTAAGGTGCGTCGCCACCCGTCAATCTGTAAGTTATATCCAATATCTCGTAGCGACGCACCCGGAGGATTAACAGCACACAATTAAGGTTTCTACTGTACTTCATAAACCACCGAATATGCTGTAAGGCATTGCTCAGAAGGCAGAATTTAAGAAAAATTCTGTCTTTTGCATTTTTTTGCCCTTAGTCTTGAATTGATTGCCCAGGAATGCCGATCGATTGCTGACGATCGAATGATTGCCATAAATCACCCGATCGGGCGAGTCGCTAGCATGATCCAAGATGACCAAGAATTTCAAAGGTGGTACCCGCCACGTGATTTATCCGTGGAATCAATCCAAAATCTAAAATCTAAAATCCTCAAGCCCCCGCCTTTATCTCGCGCAAGTCAATCTAAAATCTAAAATCTAAAATCTAAAATCGATTGACTCCCCGATCGACTACTTTTGTAGTACACTTGTAAACACGGCGCGCCGAGAGCGCAGTTTTAAATGCAAGTGTTTGCAAGGGTTGTATCTCAACACAAATTTATGGCAAGCTTTCAGGACATTTTCCAATACTACAGTCGCTACTGGAAAATCTCAGTTTACAGCATAGGCGCATCCAGCGTTTTGGCACTAGCCGATTTGCTTGTACCCTACGCGATCGGTCAAATATTAAACGTATTGTCGGGTCAACCTGCAGATACAGTAACGCAAAAACTCATAACAGCGATCGCCTCTGTTACCCAGCAGTCACCCAACAAAATATTATCGCTATCCGTCTTGCTGGGCATAATTTTTCTGGTAACAGTCGCCAAAGCACCGATCCAGCCGTGGGTGGGAAATTGGTTCCACTGGGCGATACCATTGAGGGCAAGGCGCGATCGAATGAGAAGTGCGATCGGCAAAATCCTCACCTTACCCCTAGAATTCTACGACGAAAACAACGCCGGACGGATTGCCAGCCGCATCGCCAAAGGCATCGCCAACCATACTTGGACTTACCCAGAAATTGCCGGCGAATTCATCCCCGAAGTCGTCCGCTTAATCGGCATTTTTGCCGTTATCTGCTTAATAGAGTGGCGGATTGGCTTATTAATTGTGGTTTCATTCCTATTTATCCTCAGTTTCACCCTCAAAGGCCTGCAACAGGTGACTGCGCGGGAAGAAATTCTGGATGAATACATCGAAGATACCGAAAGCCGCAACTCGGAAATTATCACCAACATCAAAACAGTCAAAGCTTTTGCGACAGAAAGCGATGAACTCAAAAGGCAAACCACCAGACTCGATCGCGAATTAAAAGTCGTGATCGACCGCATTCACAAAGGATACGTCACCCTGGGGACATACCAGCAGACGATCGTCCAGTTGTGTTTGTTTTCAGTTCTCGGTTTTAGCCTAGCAGAAACGGTTGCAGGCAAAATTTCCCTCGGATATTTTGTTACCCTTTACACGTTGGCAAGCATGGCATATTCCCAACTGCGTCCGATTAGCATTATCGCCGAATTATTGGCGCGGCGCTATTCTTCAATGATCCGGTTCCACGAGTTTATGCAAACGCCAGACGGTGTGGATGCGGTTAATTTAGCAGAAAATGCTCGATCGGCACAGCCACCTTATAAATTTACCGGCAAAGTTGAGATCAGCGGTTTGACATTCGGGTACGACAGTCAAAAACCCGTTTTGCAAGATGTGAATTTATTGATTCATCCCCGTCAGACAGTAGCTTTAGTCGGGCGATCTGGTTCTGGGAAATCGACTTTAGTTAAACTACTGTTTCGCTACTTTGAACCAAACTCCGGCCGCATTCTGATCGACGGCGAAAACATTTGCAGCTTAGACGTGACTCGCTACCGCCAGCGTTTAGCCATTGTCCACCAAGAAGTAGACGTTTTTAACGGTACTTTGCTGGAAAATTTGACTTACGGAAACAGAAATGCAACTTTCGAGCAAGTTGAGGATGCTTGTCGCATCGCCAAAGTAGACGATTTTGTGCGGCTGTTGCCCCAAGGTTACTATACCGTTGTCGGGGAGCGAGGAATGCGGTTGTCCGGCGGTCAGCGGCAGCGGTTGGGGATTGCCAGGGCGCTGTTGGTGGAGCCGGATGTGTTAATTTTTGATGAGGCTACTTCTAGTTTGGACTATGAGTCGGAGCGATCGATCCAGATAGCCATGCGAAATATCCTCGGTACGCGCACCACCATAATTATTGCCCACAGACTGAGTACAATTCGCGAAGCCGATGCGATCGTCGTACTCGACGGCGGTAGAATCGTCGAAGTTGGCAGTCACGACGAACTCTTGAGTCAACAAGGTATTTACCGCCGCCTGCACTCCCTGCAAGAAACGGGGCAATTAGTGAATTAGGGATTTCCGATACTTTTTTGCTAACATTTGCTAACAAATACATAAGTTGAGATCCTATCTCAACCAAGGCGTATCAACCGATGCCCGTAGAAATTTCTACAAGCACTTATATTCTTGCCTTCAGCTTGGTTATCGCTTACAGCCCCACGCCAATCTGATTATTTGCTTTGATAATGTAGAGGCAACTTATTTATATAGCGGTTGCGTACTACCAAGGTTTTTCACCTACATCTGAGTGGCTAAATTCATTCTATATGACATGAAGACCAGAAGGCAAATGTAAGTGATTGTTAGCAAATGTCAGAAAAAGTCTTACTGTTAATCAACCTCTTAGTCTAGACTTAGGGTGCTCCGGGCGGCAGTGCTGTTTCATTCTCAGGAAAATCAGGCTTTTGTAGGGGTAGTGCTACCCCTACTCCCCGTGCCTACCCCCCCACAGACGAGTTCACAGGCGTTTGGGACATGGGGGCAGCCACTCTTTGCTGCCCCTACAAGAGAATGAAACAGCCCTGCTGCGGGCGGGCACCCAGCCTAGACTTAGGAATGCACACCTTAAACCAATACGCTTGGGTTAAAACTGTTTATTCCGGGCGAGATCCCCCTCGCATACCCCCTACTCCCCCTGGTTGTTGGGGGACGCAAGAGTAAGTTCTTGTCCCCCCCTTAAGAAGGGGGGCTAGGGGGGATCGGGCTCGGGCCCAAGCGTATTGCACCTTAAACAGTGTCCAATTTTCCCGTCTGCCGCTAACTCACTTATGTGTTCTCAAGTTAATGATTAGAGTTTTAAATATAATGTTGCAAATAAAGATTCTGGTGCTAGGATATATAACTGTGATGGAAATGGGTCGATGCCCGAGCGGTTAATGGGGGCGGACTGTAAATCCGCTGGCTACGCCTACGCTAGTTCAAATCTAGCTCGGCCCACCTCAATTTAATAAGAAGTTAAAATTTAAGAATTAAAAATTAATTTTTTAATTGGAGGTTCTTAATTTTTTATGCCCGTGTAACTCAGTGGTAGAGTACCTCCTTGGTAAGGAGGAAGTCACGAGTTCAAATCTCGTCACGGGCTTGCTATTCTCTCCTAGATCCATCAAGGGTTTAACGTTCATTGCACAGCAAGAAGGTTAGTTTTCCGCTCAACTTTCGTGCTGATGGTTTTCTAATATGTCCCAAACAACTTCCATATCTGCCAAGTCCGCCCTCGACTTTTTGCGTCTGGCTTTTAACTGATTTAGCAAGTCGGCTGGCTATGGAAATTCTGCGACTCCCCACAAGAAAACTTATTCTTTGTGGAACAGGCATCTTGCCTGTTCTTGAGAATGGTGAAACATCTCAGTTCCAACTGAGATATTGCACCATTCTCCATTACTTTTTTAGGAACAGGCTTTCCGGCCTGTTCCACAATAAAATTCATCTGTTGTGGAACAGGCATCTTGCCTGTTCTTGAGAATGGTGAAACATCTCAGTTCCAATCGACTTTAGCTATGAGACTGGGGTTTCACCCCCGGCTGACACTGCCACAAACTCAACACAATATTGTACCCGTATCGAAATCCCCGACTTCTTCCAGAAATCGGGAATCTAATCATCCTCATCCAATCCCAGTGGCACAAAATATTGACTGTAAACCACACTATCCGGCTCCCAAAGAGGCCGCCAATAAACATTTTGTATCACCGCTTTCTCCCCATCACCATCAGCAGGCCACTGAAAACTGACGATCGCAATATTACTATATCCCACAATCTCATCACCCTCTTGCAGCCAGCGATTGCGCCACAACAGCGATATAAAATTCCATAACCTACGCAGAAATGACAATTGTTTATTTTTATGCGATCTATCTGACGCAGTTCCCTTTTCTAGCTGCAAAAACACCCGAGCTCTTTGCCGTTTAATCCAGTCAATCCGATAGCCCCAATCAGGCGGAGATTGTCTATTTCTTAGACCGGCCGCCAAAGCCTTCTTTCTGCTCATCCTCGAAATATTCATTAATTCCAGCGGGTCATTCCATCCCAAACATTCGTGCGATCGCTCAGGCAACAGCGACTTAATCTTAGTATGAACTAAATGCGTTTTCCACTCCTCATTGATAAAAGCACTAGCAGTTAACTGTGCCAACACAGAATATTGACAATTTGACCGATAATTCTCCCTCGTCAAAGGCTCAATATTCGATCGAGAATCGCCAAAATGACAATCAGACCAATAACTCAGTCGCACAGCAGCAGCATAGTGAATATCCCCCGTCAACACAATCACCCGATCGCGCTGCTTAAAAAACTCCGACAACAGCTTTACAAAAGCTAACTCATGAAAATTCCAAGCATCCCCCGCATCACTATTAAAAACCTTCCCCTGTGCCACATCCCACTTTTGCACCGCATCAATAATCCACAAACCCACCAAATTTGTCGGGACAACCACCAGCGTCGCCTCAATTTCAAACTCCCCAGTTTTATTCAGCAAATCCGTCTCCTTCAAAGGCTGCTGAATTTGCTCCTCAAAACCTTTATGAGTCAAAAGCATCGGCGGATCGATCGCGCTTTCCACCGGATACCCCCGCCAATTCCGCGTATCCAGCACAATCACCTCGTGCTTAAAACTTCTCACAGTAAAATGCCAATTCAAAACCTCACTTACACCCGCGCCATCCCGATCCAAAATAAAAACATCTTCATCTAATTTCAACTTAGGCAAATGAGTTTTTGGGTCGAGTCCGGGAATTCCCAAATACGAACCCGCCTCCTCCCAAGCAGAAACATCAGTTCCCCCCGAATCCGACCATTTTTCAGCAGCCTTGAATAATTTATCTCCCGGTTTTTCGCGATCGAACTGTGCGGGCGTATTTCCCCAAGCCTGAAACACAGCGTAAGCCAGCAAAGCATTCTGCACCACCCGCCGGCCCAGCGGCTTTCCCAGCACCCGGTAACACCACTCTCGATTCAAATAAAAATCGTCGCTAACATCATGGTCATCGCAGATCATATAAGTAGGAATATTTGCTAGCGCCCTCCTCACCCTCCACAAATTGCGAGCAAAACCGTCAAGTTCAACAACTTCTCTATCCCAGACTTTGGCCTGCTTAGAATTGGGACAAATATCCTTACCCTTGGGAAAACTCGTGCACCAGAGTACCGGCGACCAAACTAACAAATACATCGCGCAATATTCCCCCAAACTGAACAAGTGACTTTTAGACTTGTCCGATTGATTCACCAACATCGCCGTAAAGCCCCCAAAATCTCTGGCAATATCGCTGCGAGTCCCCGGCTGTAAATCAATTGGTTTTTTGGACTGATACTCAGCATCAGACGGTTTCTGAATTGGCGACTCTCTAAAAATTTCCCTCTCTTGGCCAACTGCATTTTCGTTTTCCGAATTTTTAGGTATACTGATACACAAATTCTTTTTTATTTGGGCATCATCCATCAGGGGTAGACTTTCTTCCCAGCCCAACAGTGTATCGCCAGCGTCAGTCAAGGCCCACAGCATGGCATCGGCAACGTCGTCGCCGTAAATTTGGTCGCCCGTTAAAAACAGTTGGTGGGGCCTGCTATTTGCCGTTCCTGCAAACTGTTCGATCGAATTATCCAAGATTGGCAGCGCATCTCTGCCGTCTCCGTGAGGCTTGCGACAAGAACCGTGAACGATACGCAAATAGTTTAAATCGTTCGGCGGCAGGGCAAAAGTAGGCAACCCGTGAGCGAAATAACTAATCGTCTCCGGCCCCAAAGCCGATAAATCAGGGGCGGCAGGCCACAGGCAAGAAATGAGATTTTCTTTCTCATTTTCTGAGACTGCACCCCCGACGTTCGACTCGCCACTCGCAGCAAACTTGATGTCATAAGCATAAATTTGCCCAGATGTCAAGAGATTGCTATTAATTGGTTTAGCAGTCACCGCGACTACGTGCAGGTATTTGCCGATCTGCACGGTAGAGTTCGCACCTTGCAGCAAGGGCCGATCGACAATTTCGCCGGTTCCGCCCTCTGTCGAATAAACCTTGAGTTCGACTTGGCGGGGGGCTTTCAGAGCCAGCCAAACTGTCACGGCCCGACTTTCAGTCCGGCGCAACATCGGGCCCGCAAGGATCAGCGGCAAGTGATGAATTCGATGACTTAAGGGAGTCCACGACATAGGATTTAAAAAATAAAAATTAAATAAGAGTGTTCTAGCAATCAGATTTTAGGCGATCGAGCATCTGTCACCCGCTTAATTAATGCTAAGTCTGCCAACCCAAGTCTCCAAAATTGTAACAACTCATTAAGTAAAATTAATAATCATGCTACAAGAAGAAAAATTACAACATTTCCGAGATTCAGCCCCGCAGTTGGCCGTAATTAAATCATCAGAACCCGCCGGACGCCCTAACAGCAGGCCTCTCTACTCGTCACCTTTAGATCGGGCGATCGACCGCCACCCCCTCACCGTGGCTCCAGAAACCCCGATCGCCCAGGTGTTGGCTCTCATGAACCCGATGCGCGTCTCATGTCAGCTTTGTGGCGAAAAACAAAACGCTGTTGCTAGCGCAGCCAAGCGCAGTTGCGTCTTAATCGTGGAAGATAATCGGCCCATCGGCATTTTTACAGAACGGGATATCGTCAAGCTAACTACCGTCGCAGCTTGTACAGTCGGACTGACAATTGCGGATGTAATGACTCGATCGCCCATCACCCTCAAACAATCCGAGTCTCAAGATATTTTCACAGCTATGTTCACGTTGCGCCAGCACTCCATCCGGCATTTGCCCGTAGTGGACGACGACTCGCGACTTCTGGGCATCATCACCCGCGAAGCCATTCACGAAGCCCTGCAACCGATTAACTTGCTAACCAATTTGCGCTGTGCAGCCGATGTCATGACGCACCAAGTCATTTGGGCCCCAACAACTGCCTCAGCCCTCGATTTAGCCCAGCTCATGGTCAAGCATCGAGTTAGTTCCGTCGTCATTGTCAAAGAGCAAACTCAGCATCCCGATCGGGCGATCGCACCAACACAAAATTATCAAATTCCGATCGGCATTGTCACCGAGCGCGACATCGTGCAGTTTCACGCCCTCGAATTAAACCTCTCGGAAATCCCCGCAGCAAGCGCCATGAGTGCGCCTTTATTTTGCATATCTCCCGCCGATTCCCTCTGGAGTGCCCACCAGTCCATGCAGCGGCACTGCGTCCGCCGTTTGGTAGTAGTTGGCAGCCAGGGAGAACTTTTGGGTGTTGTTTCTCAGACAAGTTTGCCGCAAGTTTTTAACCAATCGGAAATGTACGGGACGATCGAGCTGTTGCAACAAGCAGTGGACGATCGAGCCACCCAATTGCAGAAAGCCAACGAACTTTTGCAGCAAGAAATTTTAGAGCGGCAGCGGGCCCAAGAAGCCCTGCGCCAAGCTCACGACGACTTAAAAAAACAAGTTGAAGAACGCACCGCTCAACTTTTAGAATCCAATGAATTGTTGAGACGGGATATTATCAAGCGCCAGCGAGTCGAAGAAGTGCTGCGGCGAAAGCAAACTTGCTTGAAAAATCAAGCGCAGCAATTAGAGCAAACTGTGCGAAAGTTGCAGCAAACTCAAACTCAATTAGTGCAAACCGAAAAAATGTCTTCTTTGGGACAAATGATTGCCGGTATCGCTCACGAAATTAACAATCCTGTTAATTTTATCTACGGCAACCTTTCCCACGCCAGCCACTACATCAAAGAATTGATCCAACTTTTGGAACTTTACCAGCAGCACTATCCCGAACCAGTCTCGGAAATTCGGGAAGCAGCAGCAGAGATGGAAGTCGATTTTTTGGTAGAAGACTTATCTAAGCTAGTGTCTTCTATGCAAGTAGGAACCGAGCGCATCCGCCAAATAGTTGTGTCGATGCGTAATTTTTCGCGATCGGATCAATCTAACCTCAAATTCGTTGACATTCACGAGGGACTCGAAACCACTTTGTTGATTTTGCAGCACCGGCTCAAACCCCACGGCGGACATCCACCTATCCAGATTATTAAAGAATACGGCAATTTGCCCAACATCGAGTGCTGTGCCGGTCAGCTCAATCAGGTGTTCATGAATATTATCGGCAATGCCATTGATGCTTTGGATGAAGAAATCCAGCAAGGGGAATGGGCGGCGAGAAATGCGAAAAATTCACCCCCGTCAAATCCTAATTCTCCATTGACTGTTCCCACCATTAAAATTCGTACTGAAGTTGTTGGTGGCGGTTTTGTCGCGATCCGCATTTCCGACAACGGGCGGGGCATACCGGATGAGATTCGCCACCAATTATTTGACCCGTTTTTTACTACCAAACCAGTCGGCAAGGGCACTGGGTTGGGACTGTCGATTTCTTACCATTTAGTTGTCGAACAGCACGGGGGGCGGCTCGACTGCGTTTCGGAAGCTGGACGGGGCACTGAATTTGCGATCGAGATTCCGATCGTCAGTCGTCATTAGTCAGCAGCCATAGGATTTTCGATTTTCGATTTTCGATTTTCGATTGAAGAATTGGAAATGACTAAGGATCGCGAATTAAATAACTTACAATTTTAATTGTTATTGTGGGATGGGCGTCCCGCCCGTCCTTTTTGGACG
>NZ_JAUBPT010000156.1:0-1302 GCF_036700905.1 Microcoleus sp. S13_C3
TTTTTGAGCAACAGCTTGCCTGAGATTCAAAGGTGGCTACTTTTAGCTGCGCTCATTTTTTAGTCTAAACTACAGTATAAAAATCCAGTGGGGATTTAGCGATGGAAACTAACAGATCTTTCGAGCAAAGTGATACCTGGAGTGAAGAAGATTGTCTTGATGTCACAGCCTTTTCTTTGCAATACGCAGCTACTATCTTTCATAGCGACCCCGATATTTTAGGTGGAACTCCTGTCTTTATTGGTGCTCGCGTCCCGATCGAGACTCTACTTGATTATCTCGAAGCTGGTGATTCGGTCGATGAATTTTTAGACCATTTTCCTAGTGTCAGCCGCGATCGAGCGATGGAAGTTCTCGCAATGATACGATCGCCACATAACAACATTTAACGTTTATTGATGTCCGCTTCCTCAAAATCGATCGCCTGCAGGATCGGATTTCCGATCGCACCCCCGCCACAACTTCGACAAATTACCGCCCCAACCCCGCCCAGTTCAAGGATTTTGCCGATTTCTCGATCGCACGCCACCGATCGCTAACTATAACTGAGCCCTAGTCGCTAAAATTAAAAAAAGATACGTAATAGGCAGGCAGGCGTCAATGATCCCAACAGTTATAGAACAATCCGGTCGCGGCGAACGCGCCTTTGACATTTACTCGCGACTCCTGCGCGATCGCATCGTCTTCTTGGGCCAACAGGTTGACTCAGACTTGGCTAACCTGATCGTTGCCCAATTGCTATTTTTAGACGCCGAAGACCCGGAGAAAGATATTTACCTCTATATCAACTCCCCAGGGGGTTCGGTAACAGCAGGTATGGGCATTTTTGACACGATGAACCACATCCGCCCCGACATTTGCACTATTTGTCTCGGTTTGGCCGCCAGCATGGGCGCTTTTCTGTTGAGTGCCGGCGCTAAAGGCAAGCGGATGAGTTTGCCTCACTCCCGGATTATGATCCACCAACCTCTAGGCGGAGCTCAAGGACAAGCAACCGATATTGAAATTCAGGCCAAAGAGATTTTGTACCACAAACGCCGCCTGAACGAACATCTTGCCAACCATACCGGTCAGCCGCTTTCCCGCATTGAAGAAGATACCGAACGGGATTTCTTCATGTCCGCTGAAGAAGCAAAGGACTACGGATTAGTCGATCAAGTGATCGATCGCCGTCCTTCCGCCAGCCGCCCGATCGCCGCTGTCGTCTAAATAAAAAGTTAAAAATCAAAAATGAGGAAATATTCTTCATTTTTGATTTTTAATTTTTAACGTTCAAAAGTAGCTCTTTAATGGATAAACGGG
>NZ_JAUBPT010000156.1:1402-18897 GCF_036700905.1 Microcoleus sp. S13_C3
GGGCGAGAAACCGGGTTTTTTACCCTAATCTTTGGTTCTCAACCTTAATCTCTGTAAAAAACCCGGTTTCTTTAATCCGGGAGCAACGGGGGGCGAGAAACCGGGTTTTTTACCCTAATCTTTGGTTCTCAACCTTAATCTCTGTAAAAAACCCGGTTTCTTTAATCTAATAGCCTCCAGCGCCTTGTTTTGTTGCCCAATTCCTAGGGCAAAGATTCGAGATATTGCAGGAAGTCGAACAATTCTTCTCGATTTAAGAAGTGCCGCGCTTCTTTGCCATAACCTTGTTTGAGATAATCTTTTCCTTGGTTGGGAGTCCAGCCCAACCGCTTGATTTCCTCAGTAGTTCTGCTGTAGATTTCCAGATATTCTAGGAAATCTCCCAACTGTTCGCTAGAAAGCTCTCTCTGCGACGACTTGCCGTAATTGTGTTCGAGACAGTCGCTTTCCTGTTTTTTCTTCCATTGCAGGCGTTTGAGGATGGCGTCTATTTGGGCGATCGTATCAGAATTATCCTCGATCGCATCGCTGGGGATTCCCACTGCGATCGGTTGCAATTCCCTGACTTCGGCCGCACCCTGTAGCAGTTCACTTTGGCTAGCAGTCGGCACCTCCAGTTCCTGAAGTGGTTCGCCGTAGCTAGAAGAAAGCCAAGCGTCTGAGTCTAACTGCTTCGGTACAAATCCAGTAGCCTCGACGCGATCGACCGTTGGCGGCAGCGGTTCCGGTACAGGTGCGATCGGCTCTTCATTTAATTTCGCTTCAGTCTTGACAAAATTGCTTTGATGTGTTTCAGGCAATTTGTCAGCAACAGGCATTTCTAGAACCGGAAGAGGAACACTTGTCGGCCCAACAGGAACCGGAACAGCAGGAGGAGGGGGAGGGGGAACAGCAGCAACCGGGGCAACGGCAGGAGGAGGGGGAACAGCAGCAACCGAAGCAACCGGAGCAACCGGAGCAACCGGAGCCGGATCAACAGTCGCGATCGCACGATCGGGCGCAGCAGATCCAAGAACAGCGATCGCTCGCAACCGGGCACGGTCTTCAGCATCCTCAACAGACTCAGCAGCCGACATAGCCGTAGCCAGAGTTTTGCCGTCAACCTGAACCAGACAGCGAACAACAAACTTACCGTGATGAACAGTCAGCAACTCACAAATTAACTGTCCAGCGGGATAAAGGGCGCGAAATTCAGCAAACATAGTTTTTTGACCCCGAAACCAGAAGGGGCTTATGACGTGAACAAACCTGACGGTCAACTGAGTACAGTTACACCGCAGGCTTCTTTTTCCTTTTTTTCAAAGGCTTTTTATAGTGAGGTAGTTCCACCCCCACTTGCTAATATAGTATCAGAGTATTTCCAGATCATCTTGGGCTATAAAAGAATAATTGTCGCTTTGGGTACCTACACCCGACGAGCCTTTCATCACGCGGGCGTAATTCCCAACGGGGTAAGGGGCGCAGCGCTCTGATTAATCCCCTCTAAATATACCGAGGGACTTCCCGGCTGGTAGTTAAGTTTAGTACACAACCACGCATTAGTTGCTTGATTCTTCAACATTTGTTGAAAACGTGAGGGCGATCGTGTAAGCCCAGGTGCTTCTCATTCTTACAGACAAGTTTGATGAAATTCTTGCGGGGAGTAGGGGTTGGGCGTCAATCGATTTTAGATTTTAGATTTTAGATTTTAGATTTAAGCATTGACCCCACGGATAAATTCGGGGGCTCCTTTATCGGATACAGGTTTTTTATTTCTGGACGGATCAATCCGGGGGCTTGTATCCTGGATGCTTTCGGTCACACCCGCCCAAAAAGACAATTGAAATGCCCAACAGCTTAACAGAAAGCGACTCAGCAAGCTCGATCGTCCCAGAGATCGCGAAAATTTTAAAAATTACCCCAGGTCACGCTTGGCTCAACAACAGCTCAGAGAAAACAATTTTCTGAAAGCACGTATTCAACGTACAATAAATCAAAGGTGAATCATCCGCGCAACCTTTCACGCCACTAAACCCCATCCCACATCCGGCAGTTTAAGCTAACAAGCACCGGGCGTCATTTCTACCTATAGGAGATGACACAGCAACTAAGCAAAAGTAGTAAAAGTCTCCGGTTTGCGTACCTGCACTTTCTACAGCACAGATTGCCTCCCGACCCGCTCGTTGCACCTCCGTCCGCAAGGACAGATTGCGTGCAAAAAAACAGGGGCATCGCAGCAGCGAGCTACTAGCAATTTTGCCTTAAAGATCCGGTAAATTCTTTGCTAAAGCAAGAAGCAAGAGGCACTTCAAAAGGAAGAAGGAACAAGGCAGAAGGAACAAGGCAGAAGGAAGAAATGCAAATTTTATCCCTCTCCATGCCTCCATCGGCTCATCCTCGACTCAAGCCGTCGCTTTCAGTATCGAGCCATCTTTTAAGAACCGACAGGGGCTTTCTAATTTGCGAAGTGCTCGGCGCTGCTGACTTAAAAGCAAACAAACCAACGCTAAAAAATTGTATTGGGGAATAGCGTGCGGGACAGTTGTCTGCACCGTCAGCAGTCAGTTCAAGACAGACAGCAGACAATTAGCACCAAGCCGGTGTCGGGAGAGAATCTCAAAAAAACCTCGCGATCGAACAAGGTGGCTGTGCTCGCGTCTCCACCTATTAACCCGCGCATTTTGTTGGGAAGCAGGCACTACGAGGGCCCGAGGGGGTGCGGCTGATTTCGCCAAAATTAGACTAATTGCTGGAAACAAGAGGATCGATCGCTACATGGAATTTTCTATCGCTGCACTGCTGGCAAATTTTACAGAAGACAAATTAGTGGCTCCTAAAGCATTGGAGAAAAAACTCGACTGCAACGACGCCACCAGTCAACTCAAACTTCAAATCGCATTAGAAGCTCTAGAGAAAATTGGCATATTAGTCAAAGACAAAGGCCGCTATCGCCGAGTAGCTGAAGACGACGTAGTAGAAGCAAAACTGCGCTGTTCGAGCAAAGGATTTTGCTTTGCAATTCAAGACGCCGAAGGCTCAGAAGACGTTTACGTGCGGGAAAGTCACCTCTCGACAGCTTGGAATGGCGATCGAGTTTTAGTCAAAATCATCAAAGAAGGTAGCCGCCGCCGATCGCCCGAAGGCGAAGTCATGCTCATCCTCGAACGCGCCAACCCCTCGGTACTAGCGCGAGTCAAGCAAACCGCCACCCCCACTGGCCGCGTCAGCTACAGAGCAATCCCCCTGGACGATCGCCTGTTGTTTGAACTAGACTTGCTCGCAAATGGCACAAATCTCCAAGAGGCGATCGACCACCTAGTACACGTCGAAGTCAAACGCTACCCCCTCGGCACCCATCGGCCAGTCGGCAAAGTAGTACAGGTACTCGGTTCCGACGCCGAAGCCGCTGACGACCTCGACATCGTATGCTGCAAACACGACTTACCGCGATCGTTCCCCGCCGCCGTCATCAAAGCAGCCGAAAATTTGCCCAGCAAAGTCAAAAAAACCGACATCAAAAAACGCCTAGATTTGCGTAACATTCTGACTGTTAGCTTCAGCAAAAACGAACCGGGAACAAGCAACAGCGAAAACGACGCCCCTCAAGCCCAAGAGGAAAATCTCTCCGAAGGAGGAGGCGAAAACGAGTTCGATCCGACATCATTCCTCTCCGATCCGCCAGTGGAACGCGCTTTGTCGATCGAAACCCTAAAGCCCGGCCGCTGGCAAATAGGAATCCACATCAGCGATGCTGCCGAGTACGTGCAGCCAGAAACCCCGATCGACCGCGAAGCCCGCAAGCGAGGCACCGCCGCCCATCTGGGAGAAAAAATCATCGCCGTACTGCCAGAAACCCTCAACGAGCGCTGCTCCCTCCTGCCAGACAGCGAACGGCTGGCCTT
Source organism: Microcoleus sp. S13_C3 (assembly GCF_036700905.1). NCBI lineage: Bacteria > Bacillati > Cyanobacteriota > Cyanophyceae > Oscillatoriales > Microcoleaceae > Microcoleus > Microcoleus sp. S13_C3. The sequence goes on from NZ_JAUBPT010000156.1 coordinate 5,284, forward strand.
CAGCATACTGCTCACCCTCGACCAATCAGGAGAACTGCTAGAATACGAGATTCAAACCAGCGTCATTCAAATTGACTACCACCTCACCTACGAGCAAGCTCAAGCAATTCTCGAACCAGGCGATGCCGAAGAGCACCCTTTATCCTCCGCCCTCCGTCCTTTCCTCGATCAACTCGGTGCCGCCTCACAGGCTGCCAGACAGACAAGGCTCAAGCGAGGAGCTTTTGAACTAAATTTGCCCGATGCTAACTCTCACTTCGACGACGAAGGCGAATTAGGAGCTTTTGCAACGGCTCCCCCCGCCCAGTCGGCTGTCTCCGAGTTGATGGTACTTGCCAACCAAGCCGTCGCCACTCACCTGCAAGCCTTGGGAGTCCCAGCAATTTACCGCGTCCAGCCGATGCCAGACCCGGCAGACATTCAAGAGTTCATCAAACTCTCCAACAACCTCGGAGGCGAACTGTATCTCGAAACCGAAGAAGAAGTTTTGCCCTTGGACTTTCAGCGATTTACCCAGCAGTTTGCCGGTCTTAAGTCCGAAAGAGTTCTCACCTACCTGCTAGAAGACACCATGAAGCCCGCTGTTTACAGCACCACTCCCAAGCCACACTTCGGTTTGGGACTGTCAGAGGGTTACACGCGCTGCACTTCGCCGCTTTCCCGCTACGCCGATTTGCTGGTACTGCGGGTGTTGCAAGCGGTGTTCGAGCAAGGCCGCAGCAGCCGCACAACACGGGCTAAGGAAAAAGTTGACTTGCACCATTCCTCCTGTCACGGTCAAATTACTTGGAATGTTCTCCCGCCAGATTTGCACCACGAATTTGAGACCGAGTTCGCATCGGTAGTAGTACATCTAACCGAACGCGAAAGAGTTGCTGAGGATGCCGAAAGCGATTTGCAGGGATTGAAGAAAACCGGATTGATGAAAGAACGCACCGGTCAAACTTTCCAGGGTTTGATTACAGGCGTGCAGTCTTACGGTTTCTTTGTGGAAATTGAGGTGCGGCCGCCGGAGAGTGACATCCTGCGAGTTGAGGGATTGGTGCACGTTTCTTCGCTAAAGGATGACTGGTACGAATATCGATCGCGCCAGCAAACTCTGGTGGGTCGCAAAAACCGCAATCAGTACCGTTTGGGCGATCGGGTAGAAGTTCAAGTCAAGAGTGTTGACTACTACCGCCAGCAAATTGATTTAGTTGCAGTTGGCGGCGGCAGTCAAGCTTTTGATGATGATGAGTAGTTAGTTGATAGTTGATAGTTGATAGTTGATAGCTAACAGTAAAGGTAGGGTGCGTCGCCAGTTTCCAACTCTCGCCTGTTTCTAACAAACGTCTGCTGTTCAGAAACCGGGTTTCATCAAGAAACCCGGTTTCTGAAGTCCGCTTCAAGAAAAATCAGGCTTTTTTGCAAATATTGCGGTGCTAAAATTCGATACTTTCCAAAAAAATCAGGTTTCTGGACTCGATTCAGTGAAGGATCTAGAGCATCTGTGAGGATGTGGGGTGGAAGGCTTTCCCGCACACCAAGGCGCATATTTCTAGTCTCTCCGAACAAGACCAGCTTTTGGCTAAGTCTTTTTGATACCAAACATTTTCTAGCACTTCTTTGATAGATTTGCTGCGGAGGTTGTTAAATCCTTGCCCATATTTTTCAAACAGAGCGATCGCCTGGGTCATATAAGTGTCGCTGTAATGAGCGTATTTGGTCTGAGCTGTATAGCAGCAGGGCCACAGTTCAGCGTCAAAACTAACGTAAATTTCAGCTTTCTTTTGCGACTGGCAGTTAATTTCAATGCCCTGAAAATAATTTTCTAATCCTCCATATTCTTGGACGGCTTTGCGAAAGTTGGGGATTTCTGGATTTTGATACTGGGGTAAGGAAGCCGGCTTGAGTTCTACGGAGCTTTCTTTGTTCGCTTTAGCAGCTTTAGCCGGAGCAATTTCTTGAGCGAGTTGGAGTTTAACGGCTTGCTGAAAAGCTTCATTTGCTTCTTCTATTTTACCTAATTGTGTCCAAATTTTGGCTAAATTTCGATACACTCCTGAAAAATTTGGTCGAATTTCGAGCGCTTTTTGATAGTGAGAAATTGCGGGTTCCCATTGTTTTTGAGAAGCATAAACGCTGCCCATATTTGCATAAACTTCGGCAAATTCTGGCTGAATTTCTAGGGCAGTTTTATAGGAGTTCATCGCTTCCTCCAGACAGTCTGTGAGCTGTAGCAGATTGCCTAATGTTTTGTGAGCGACGGCAAAGTTTGACTGAATCTCAAGTGCTTTTTGACAAGCTAAAAATGCTTGTTCTAAATTTTTTTCCGCTAAATAATCTTCAGCTTGTCGGTGAAAATTGAGAGCTGCTTTTTCTAGGGTGATGGGGGTAGAACGATCGCGCTTTTCCTGCGTCTGGGAGTCCACCTCTGCGATCGCCTCCTCCTTTTCTCCGACTTCATCAACCTCTGACAGCGCAAAGCGAGACGTTGCTTTAGCTTGAAATTTAATAAACCCCAGTCTACGGGCCAAAGCGCGAGCTTCTTCGACTTGGTGTTGATTGTGTTCAAAGACTAAATATTGCCACTCTGCTTGGCCACCGGCGCCAATAAAGGCCTCGACGGATTCCATAATCCGGTTCCAGTTTGTATTGCGACGGTAGAGGTGGTTGGTATCCGCTAATCCATCGATGGCAAAAATAACGCGATCGTCTGGTTGATTCAAAATTTTGGCCAGTTGTCGCCACCAATCAGGGCTGCGTCCGCTACCATTGGTGTACATCCAAAGGTAATTGACTCCCATTTTGTGAAAATACTTTAGCGCCGGGAGAGTGGTATTACTCACCATCGCATCCCCAAAGTTGCCGCACAGGTAAATGCAAGACAACTGAGAGCAGAATTCTTTAGGGAAGATTCTCTTAATATCTGCTATTGTCAATTCTGTCATTGGCAAAATAGGGTTCCCCGTGCGCGGACACTGAGGACAACCGGCATTACATCGGGAGGTAATGTCTAATTGCACTATTTCGATATCTTCGTATCTTAAGAACATTGTCTGCCTCCCCTGATGTTAATAAAGTAAAGTTAGTAGTTCTATTGTGACACAGAGTTGGTCGCGCGATCAGGATGTAAGATGGGGCTGGGATCTGGAGCTCTGGCGATCGCAGTTAGCCTTTGTTTTTGTTAACGAAGAATAGGGTAATGATAATCCTGGCGAGCGCAGTCGCATACTTTCTTGTAGTATCCGGGGGTGTTGCAGGTGGCTATAGGTTTCGCCTTTTATTGTTATTAAGAGCGATCGCCACGCAATCATTGAATTGATTGATGAGTGTTGTGGCTGTTATTAGCACCTATCGCGCTATTATAATTAGTGAGCTTATTGCTGGATAATTGCCCATGACTAATTCTGTTTCAGTCCCCGCCCAACCTCTAATTGTAGGAGTTACCGGTGCATCGGGACTGATTTACGCGGTGCGAACATTGAAATATTTGTTGGAAGCCGATCGCGCGATCGAACTGGTCGCTTCCAAGTCTACTTACATGGTTTGGCAAAGCGAACAGAACACTCGAATGCCCGCCGAACCGACGCTACAAGAGGAATTCTGGCGGGAACAAGCAGGAGTCGCCACAATGGGTAAACTTCGGTGCCATCCCTGGCAAGATGTCGGTGCTAATATTGCTAGTGGCTCCTTTCGCACCCAAGGGATGATGATTATTCCCTGTAGCATGAGTACGCTGGGCAAGTTGGCGGCTGGCTTGAGCTCGGATTTGCTCGAAAGAGCGGCCGACGTTCAGCTCAAGGAAGGGCGAAAATTGGTACTCGTGCCTCGCGAAACGCCTTTTAGCTTGATTCACCTGCGGAATTTGACTACCTTGGCGGAAGCTGGAGCTAGAATTGTACCAGCGATTCCTGCTTGGTATCACAATCCGCAAACTATTGAAGATTTGGTAGACTTTGTGGTGGCTCGCGCTTTAGACCAGTTGGGGATTGATTGCGTTCCTCTCAAACGCTGGAAAGAAGATGTCAGTTGACAGTTGACAGTTGGCAGTTGACAGTTGACAGTTGGCAGTTGACAGTTGACAGTTGGCAGTTGACAGTTGGCAGTTGACAGTTGGCAGTTGACAGTTGACAGTTGGCAGTTGGCAGTTGACAGTTGGCAGTTGACAGTTGACAGTTGACAGTTGACAGTTGGCAGTTGACGGTTGACAGTTGACAGTTGACAGTTTGTTATTTGTTATTGATGATTTGTTAGTTTTAATTACCAATTACCTATTACCAATATTTTTAATATGCGACCTGTATTTTTGCTAGTAATTGTGGTAGGGCTAACTATTTTTGCCCTGCAAAATGTGGAGCCGGCACTATCGCTGGTGTTTTTGGGAGTTCGATCGCCTGCTTTGCCTTTATCTATCTGGATTTTGCTGAGCATGGTGGTGGGAGCTATCACATCTTTATTGATTTCTGGTTTGCTCGCTTTTTCAAATTACCTATCTCCAACGGGAGACCGCAGCGGCCGATCCAGTCGCAGCGGTCCCGATACTTTCCCAGAGGACAGGAGAACACCTTACACGCCGCCTCCCCCTCCTAGAAAACAGGGACTTGACCCGGATCTGAATAGGGATAATAGCCAAACTCAAGCTCCTGGTTCCTACCGAACTGAGTACGGCACATCGGCGGGTTACAAAGCCGGGACTTTCCTGCAAGAAACTCCGAACCCGGATGGGGCGAAGGATTACGCTCAACCGGGGACTTATGCAGCGGCAGACGATGAGGACGATTGGGTCTCAGATGGCTCAAAATCCGGCTCTCAAGGGGCTGATGACGATTGGGGGGACGATCGCGATTTTCCCGATCGACCGCAGGTAAATGATGTTCCAGCGGCAAATCCGAGGGCTTACGAAGCTCAGCAGGAACCGAAAAGCAAGTCTTGGGCTGGCTCAGTATATTCTTACGGCTATCGAGATCCGAGTCAGTCTGGGGTGGGGCAAACTGAGTCTGTATACGATGCGGAGTATCGAGTGCTGGTTCCTCCGGGAGGGGAGATTCCTAAACCCGCTGATGAAGCACCTATAAATCCTCTGGCAGAAGCAGATGAGGATTGGGGATTGGATGAGGGTGATGAGTTTGATGACGATGATGGCCTCAGTGGCCGATCGATTAACCTGAAAAAATAGAAAAATATCGGAGGATTTGGCAGTGGATGGGTTGAGGGGAGTAAATATCTATCTTGTCGGGATGATGGGTGCGGGAAAAACAACGGTGGGGCGGATTTTGGCAAAAAAATTACAATACCGTTTTTTTGATACTGATGAACTAATTGTTCGAGTTGCTAATCAGTCAATTGCTGAGATTTTCGATCGAGAAGGGGAAGAGGCTTTTCGGGAACTAGAAACTAAAGTGCTCGGTGAGTTGTCTGCGTATCAAAATTCGGTCGTGGCTACGGGCGGGGGCATTGTGACGCGATCGATGAATTGGGGTTACTTGCACTACGGTGTAGTGGTTTGGTTGGATGTGCCTGTAGATCAATTGTACGATCGACTGCGTTCGGACACCGCTCGACCCCTACTGCAGGAGGGCGAGCTCAAATCTAAGCTGCAAAGCCTTTTTAAAGAGCGAGAGCGTTTCTACACTCAAGCAGATGTCCGAGTCTATGCTGGTGTGGGTGAAAGGCCTGAAACAGTGGCGACTAGGGCGATCGAGGAAATCCAAAAAGTTATCAAACCAGAAACCGGGCCTGAGCTCAATTGATACATTCAGAAACCGAGTTTCTAAGAAAATAACAGGTTTCTGAGGACTTTTGATACCAGTTCAAAAAAATAATGCAACCCTACGCAAGCTCCAAACCACCACCTTTATCAGTCAGTCCCAAAATCTAAAATCTAAAATCTAAAATCTAAAATGGTATGATATCAAATCCGGTAGCATCGGAATTATTCCTCTCTGTATTCTCTCCCTCTGCGTTCTCTGCGCCCTCTGCGGTTAAATCATTCCGATACAACCGGAAACGATATGACTTGGGTGAAAATACTGATATTTGTCTGAGTGTGTCCGTTTAACCACCCAATATTTTGCAATCCACCGGGTTTGACTGGATGTGATGCGTAACTTTTAGAAGCATGAGGATGTGGCGATGCGGAGATTTTATAAAAAAACTAATGGCAGACTCGTCTGATTCCTTAAAGTCGGCTATTGAGTTCTCCCTAAAAATAAAATGGCCCCACCGCTGAAGGGCTGTAGGGCGCAAGGACAGTTAAACGCTAACTTGATTGTCGGGAAATTTAGCATCAATGCTATCCTCCTATGTGACGATTTTACGATCGTCCATTCACTCATCAATTTTCCTGTATCAAAAAATGTAACCCAGCACCGATCGAATTTAATCTGTCCTATTCTAAAAAAAATACCTCATGCATTCTGACTAGCAGCTCCCTAAAGCTGCTTTTTTATTGGGATGAGTTTTTGGCTGCGGGACTTGCGGGATTTTGGCAATAACATTTTGAGCAACAGTCGCTACCGTTCAATACTGCCCTAGGGGTTTTCAGTTCCACTCCCGGTGTGTCGGTAATTAGTAATTGGGAATTAGTAACGCGCAACGGGGAATCGGAAATTGAGAAGCTTTACCTCACGAGGCTGGAAAACTGCTATGATTACGGCGCGGAACGGGGAATTAATCCGGGGGTGGGGGATTGAAAAAAAATAAGCTGTATTTATTGATGGGCGAGCTGATAGTTTTCGGCTAAATATCCGTTGCGAGTTATAGAATTTGGTTGGATGAATTTCCCGTTCCTCATTAAGAGAATACGAGCCTGCCTGTTTTTAACCAAAACTCGATCGCTCCGCCCAACCCCACACCTGTTAAAGAAATGGTAGCTAATACCGCAAAAGCCCGCCAATCTTTCCAACCAGATATTTGAATATCGAGTCTTGCCAAAGCTCCGGCTGAAATCAAGAGTAAACAAGTAGCAAAAAGGTGCAGCCAAGCAAAAACTACCACTGCCACAAAAGCTCCTACAATAATAGAAAGAAAAGCACCGATATCACTCGAAAACCACCGCACAATTAAGGCTTTTATGTCTCTCAGAGGGAACGACAAGGCGACAGCCAACACTAAAATGGAAGCTATGGCTAGAAACCAAGTCAGGTGCGGTGGAACATCAAACTCAGATAATTTCCAGCCAAAACTAAAATAAGTAACAAAAAGTAGAGTTAGGGAAACCCAAGAGTTTTTTTTCATCCAATGGCACAATTAGGAGAACCAGGCAAAAAAAAGATGATGAACCCGATGAGTTTGTACAGGTTCTAGAGGTTAGTAGAAATAGCTTGCACCGGACAGGTAGGGATGCACTGCTCGCAAACGATACACCGCGATCGAGCAAAACTAAGTTTAAAGCTTTCTGGGTCAATGGTCAAGGCTTCTGTCGGACAAACCCCCGTACACAAACCGCAATCAACGCAGATATCTTCGTCTATGAGTATTTCCCGACTGGCTAGGGAAACGCCGATATTTTGCGATCGCATCCAGTCGATCGCCGCTTCTAGTTGGTCGATGTCCCCTGATAACTCTAGCACCAGTTTGCCCACTTGGTTCGGAGCCACCTGAGCGCGGATAATGTTGGCTGCAACATTAAAATCCTTTGCCAGTCGATAGGTGACAGGCATTTGGATCGATCGTTGGGGAAACGTCAGTGTTACCCGTTTTTTCACCCTGCAAGTCCTCGGTAATTTACAAACAATCTTTGTTATCTTCTGTTTTAGCGCACTTGGCCTAATTCTGGCCTCTTCAAAAATTTTTATGAGATTGGTCTGATTATCTCAAAATGTGCTATAATCTGAATCTATTATTTAAAATAAAAACATAGAAATCCAAGCGCAATTTATTTTATGACTCAGAATTCCCCCAAGTCAACAGTCGTCCCCGCAGCCAAAAATCCCGAAACAAAAGTCGCCACGCGCCTCAGAAACTTATTGATCGTGTTAACAGCGATCGCCCTTTCAATATCCATCTTCTTCGGGCTGCAAACCCAAACGCCGTCAAGCAGTCTCACCGACATGGCAAAAGCTTCAATGCCATTAGAAACAGCTTTGGTAAATGGCAAACCGACACTCATGGAATTTTATGCTAATTGGTGCGGTAGCTGTCAGGCAATGGCTAAAGATCTGAGCGAAATCAAACAGAAATACGCCGAACCGATGAATTTTGTGATGCTGAATGTAGACAATGACAAATGGCTGCCAGAAATCACCAAATATCGAGTAGATGGCATTCCGCACTTTGTCTATTTGAACGATAAAGGCAGCGCCGTTGCTGAAACGATGGGCGAAATGCCGCGCAGTATTATGGAAGCTAATTTAGAAGCTTTAATTGCAGGAAAACCTCTGCCCCACGTCCAAGCGGCAGGTCAAGTTTCTAATTTTACTCCCCCCACAGGGCCTGTGAAAACAAGTAGCTCCGACCCCCGCGCCCACGGCTCTCAAGTACAGTAAAAGCAGGAAGTTCGGCAACGGATTCTGTAACGGATGTAACGGATGTAACGGATGTAACGGATGTCAGGAAGAGGGAAGAGGGAAGAAAGAAGAGGGAGAAGGGAAGAAGACTTTAGGAACAGGCAAGATGCCTGTTCCACAAGAAAGTTTATTTGTTGTGGAACAGGCATCTTGCCTGTTCCTGATGGCGATAACTTAGAGAGATTCAAAAGCCCTTCGGAATTTCTGCCAATCTGCGTTGTGGGCGATCGACTACCTCTAAAGAAATATTCACAAAAACTTTTGGGAATATTTATTAAGATTTATTATACTCCTCGTAAGGTGCGTCAGTAGATATTCTCTCACCGCCTAGAAAAATTCAAGACTGACGCACCCTACTAGAATTAATCTGACTGACTGGGTAAAGTTTTCAATTCTAAAATCTAAAATCTAAAATCGAATGACCCCCGACAAACCCGGATTCAGTATTAGCGCGACCGCCATTCGCCGCCACATCGGCACCCTCATGCTGACACTTGCTATTATAATCGTGGGCTTTTTTTACATCACCCAACTGCCCGTTGACTTGCTACCCTCCATCACCTATCCCCGCATCGGCGTGCGCTTAAACGCCCCCGGCGTCTCCCCTGAAGTAGCAATAGACGAAGTTACCCGCCCCCTCGAACAAGGACTTTCCGCCACTGAAGGCGTCATGCAAGTTTTCTCCCGGACTCGCGAAGGACAAGTCAGCGTCGATTTATTCTTCAAACCGGGGGGGAACATCGACCAGGCCCTCAACGACGCCACCGCCGCTGTCAACCGCATCCGCAACCGACTTCCCGACACAGTTGAATCGCCGACTCTCTTCAAAGTTGACCCTTCCCAGCAGCCGATTTACGAATTTGCCCTCACTTCAGACTCCTTGCAAGGAGTTGATTTGCGCGTATTTGCCGACGAAGAATTATCCAGAGAACTAAACGTAATTCCAGGAATAGCAGCAGTTGACGTTGCTGGCGGCGTGCAAGAAGAAATTCAAGTAAATATTGACTTAAATCGCTTGCAATCTTTAGGCGTCAGTATTTCCGACGTTTTATCAGCCCTTGAATCCCGCAACCTCGACACTTCCGGCGGGCGGCTGCGGCAAGAAGCAGCGGAACCTTTAACCCGCACCGTGGGACGGTTTCGGAATGCGAAAGAAATTCAGGCAATTTCTTTTCAAGCATCGGGTTCTAATCCGCCCAAACGAGTTTTTTTGCGCGATTTTGCTCAGGTAATTGACGGTACAGAAGAAGAACGAGTTAAAGTATTTCTCAATCAGAAAGCAGCAGTAAAAATTAGCATTCAAAAGCAGCCGGACGCGAATACAATCTCAGTTGTAGACGGCATCAAAAAGCGGCTAGAAGAATTAAAAGCATCCGGGCTCATTCCCGAAGGCACGACTATCGTCAATACTTTTGATGAGTCTAAGTTCATTCGCGATTCTATTAGCAACGTCGTATTTTCTGGTTTGACCGGGGCTGTTTTAGCCGGGGCGTCTGTATTGCTGTTCCTGGCTTCCCTGCGCCAAACTTTGATTATTGTCCTGGCAATTCCTCTCGCAACTTTAATGGCGATTATCCTGATGGGAGTTTTTCACCTATCTCTCAACGTCTTCAGTTTGGGCGGTTTGGCGCTGGGTGTGGGAATTGTGGTCGATAACTCGATCGTGATGCTGGAGAATATTGTCGAAGGAACCAGCAATAAAAACAGTGCAAACGGCAAGCAGCGCTTAAGTAACAAGCAGTTGATGCAGCAAGCAGAAAAAAGTAGCCAAGAATTAGAATCGGCTTTATTTGCTTCCACCATCACTAACTTAGTTGCCGTACTGCCATTTTTGCTCATCGGCGGCTTAGTTTCCTTACTTTTCAACGAATTAATTCTCACCATCAGCTTTTCCGTCGCCGCCTCTCTGATTGTCGGATTGACAGTTGTACCGATGATGGCTTCTCGGCTGCTAGCGCTGCGGGTATCCAGCGGTTTGAGCAACTTTTGGCCACTGCGCGCATTCGATCGAGCTTTTACTAATGCTACGGCCGGTTACGGTAAATTTTTATCGGGCATAGTGCGGTGGCGGTTGATTATCATTGCAGTAGCAATTATTGGATTGGGCGGCGGCAGTTGGCTGATGGCTGGTCAAATTCCCCAGGAAATATTGCCGAGAATTAATACCGGTCAAGCGAGATTGTTTGCTTTGTTTCCCGCCGGCACAAATTTGGCAACCAACCAAAAAATAATGGCAGAAGCTGAGAAAATTATCCTCAGCCAACCAGAAACTCAATACACTTTGACAACAGTGGGCGGGCTGTTGTTCGGCAACAATACGGTTGAAAATTTGCTGCGCGGCGGCTGCAACATTACGCTGAAACCGGGCACCAATACATTGGCTTTTGTGGAGCGAGTTACGCAAGAATTGAATAAAATTGATTTGCCCAAAAATACTCGTTTGCGCCTGAATCCAGAAAATGTGCGGGGTTTGGTTTTAACTAATTCGCCAGTGCGCGGCGCTGAAGTTGATGTCTTACTTCAGGGCGAAAACGAACAAATATTGCAGCAAACTGGCCGCGAGATATTGGCAACTTTGGATAAGAAGGTAAAATTAGCTCGTTTTCGCCCGGATGGAGACCCGCAGCAAACGGAAGTGCAGATTCGCCCCAACTGGGAACAAGCGGAAATCTACGGGTTGAATGCGAGGCAAATTGGAGAGGCGATTCAGACAGCAATTCAAGGTTCTGTTCCTACGCAATTGCAGCGGGGAAACCGTTTGGTTGATGTGCGGGTACAGTTCGATCGCGCTTCTGTTCAATCGATTTCGGAACTAAAATTTATTCCTTTAACGGCTAGGGATAACAGAATTATCCGCTTGAGCGATGTGGCGAATATTGAACTGGGAAAAGCGCCGGGGGAAATTCAAAGGCTTAACCAGCGCCAAGTTTTCCTGATTGCTGGGAATATTAATAAGGGCGCGAGTTTGGGTGATGCTTTGAAACAAGTGGATGCAGTTTTGTCGGAAATAAAATTGCCACCAGGAGTGCGAGTTATACCGAGTTCGGCGGCGGAAACTAACCGGGAATTGCAAAGTTCGCTGGTTGTTTTGGGATCTTTGGCTGCGTTTTTAGTATTTGTGGTGATGGCGGTGCAGTACAATTCGCTTGTCGATCCGCTGGTGATTATGTTAACGGTGCCGCTGGCTTTGGCTGGGGGGATTTTCGGGTTGTATGCGACTAAAACTGCGATCGGCGCAACGGTGATTGTGGGGGCGATTTTGCTGGTGGGAATTGTGGTAAATAATGCGATTATTATGGTGGAGTTGGCGAACCAAATTCTCGAAGATGAAAAGGTCGATCGCACAACAGCAATTCTCAGGGCGGCACCTCAGCGCTTGCGGCCGATTTTGATGACAACTATTACCACAGTTTTGGGTTTATTTCCCCTAGCTTTGGGCATTGGAGACGGTTCGGAATTCTTGCAACCGCTGGGTGTGGTGGTGTTTTCCGGTTTGTCGCTGGCGACGCTGCTGACGCTGTTTATTATTCCGTGTTTCTATATTTTGCTGCACGATTTCTTCGGGATGTTTGCAGCGAAGAAGAAGCCGCATGCGGTGGCTATTCCTGTGCAGAATGCGGGGAGAAAGAATGCGAATTTGTGAAACATAGCGTCAGAAAATACCATATAACCCCATTCTTACACATACTGTAGGGGCGGGTTCACCCAGAGTTTTAAAGGATACCAAAAGACTCAAAAACCCGCCCCCACCCCGCGCGAAACTCCTGAAGATTGATATTGGTGCAAGATTTGAGTGGGTGGGGGCGGGTTTATTTAACCTGTTTGCAGCCCGCTCGGCTATTGGTGAACCCGCCCCTACAGGTTAATAGAAAATGGTGCAAAATTTTAGTTAAAATAGAGTCTATCAACGCAGTAAACTTAAATATCTTTATGCTGATTTTACCAAAATATGAAAGACAAATTGACTGGTCGTTCTCATATATAAATCAACGCACTGATTCCGAGTGGACGATTGCGACAAGTTGCGATAGCAAAAAAGTCACTTTAGTCGATCGTAACTTGTCGCCAAAATACGAATACCAGCTTCCCGACGAAATTAGCTGTTTAGCCATTAGTCCCAAAGGCGATTTGCTGGCAGCAATTATGGCAAATGGCAATCATTTAGCAATTATGACAGCAGAAAACCAGCTAGTTTTTGAAGAACAGCTACCTAACCCTCCTGTTAAGTTTTCGTATAACAAAAATGGATTTCAGGACTGCTGGTTTGATGCAGACGGCGTGCGTTTTTGGTGCATGAAATTAATTGAAGGCGGGGAAGTCGAGATTCAAATTCGCGATACCAATTCGTGGCAAATTCAACGACAACTTTTGCTCGAAGACCCTTTTTGCTGGAGTTCCTTCTCGTTTCACCCGCACCCCGAAAATCAAATTTTAGCTCTTTGGGCTGCCGCAGGTCAGGACGGACAGCAAATCTACTGGCTTTATGACGATGGTACGGAAATTCACGCCGTGGAGGTTCCATGTCCCGATGACACAGGGCCTCCAGAATTTCATCCTGCTGGTGGCGAATTTGTGGTTGTACACGATTGCGATCGACAAATCAGCAGATTCAGTTTTCCTGAGTGCAATCTACTTGGAATATGCGAATGCCCTTGTCCTGATTCGGATGACAGGTTTAGCTACTCTACCTACCTATCAGACGATCGCCTTCTAATTAACACTGGTAATGGGAGAATGTATCTAATCGATATTGAAAAAATGGAAATGTTAGATGAACTGATTTTAAGCGGTCATGAACCGCGTCCTTCTCAAGAACTTTATCCTAATCTCAAGGATGTTGAAGAAGGACTTTGCAGCGACTTGGACCGCTTTTATCGATTTGATTCAGATAGTATTCTTTCCGTTCACTCACAACTGCCGAGTCAAGAAGCTGACTCTACACAGAAGACATTAGTTATCTTTGGGGGAAAAGAGCTGTTTGGTTCCTTGACGGAGGTACAACAATCCGCACCCTACAGTCAATTATTCATTCAATCTTTAGGCATTTCTTAAGGATTTTCAATACAAAACGCTTCTTGTGCCGTGTTAGCTTTTCACTCGCTTTCCCACAATCCGACAGGGGTTG
>NZ_JAUBPT010000157.1:0-18722 GCF_036700905.1 Microcoleus sp. S13_C3
TTAGAAGGTTTTTTTAGTTATTTAGTAGTGCACAAATTTAGGTATTTGTCAAATTAATTTAGATGCGTTTACCCTGACTCTAAACGCCGAAATAAGACTCGGATTCAGATAGCCAAATTGCACAACCAAATTGCAGATACCCGTAAAGACTTCTTGCACAAACTGTCAACCAAAATAGTTAACGAAAACCAAGTAATTGTTTTGGAAGATTTGAACGTGTCTGGCATGGTCAAAAACCGCAAGCTCTCAAGAGTGATTAGCCAGCAAGGATGGTATGAGTTTAGGGTGTTGTGTGAGGCTAAATCTGAAAAACTAGGTAGGGAATTCAGGGTAATTAGTCGCTCTTCGCCAACCAGTCAAGTGTGTTCGGACTGCGGGTTTAAATGGGGCAAAATAGACCTCTCTATTCGTTGGCTGCTGTGCCTTAATTGTGGCACTCAGCAAGATAGAGATTTGAACGCTGCGAAAAATATACTTCAAGTCGGGATAGGGCATTGCCACGACTCTAAATGTACGCAGAGAGAAGGTAAGACCACTTGTGGCACATCTTGATGAAGCGTAAAGAATCCCCGCGCGTTTACGCTGGGGAGTATGTCAAACTATTCCTAGACGCGACATTGAAAGGTTTTTAGATTTTTCGGGTTCGGACACAGGTACAAAAGGAACAACGCGACTAGGTGCTGCTGGGGGCGGCGCGAACAAACTCGGGTCGGCAACCAACATACTTTCAATTATCGCTGCTGGTTCGGGGCGACTGAACAGATACCCCTGTATGATATCGCACTGATGTTGTTTCAAAAATTCTAGTTCTGCTTCTGTTTCCACTCCCTCAGCAATTACGGTCATATTCAAACTGTGACCCAGTAAAATTACTGCTGTAGTAATAGCAGCATTTTGAGTATCTTCGTTGGCATTACGGACGAAAATTCGATCGATCTTTAAACTGTCAAAAGCAAATTGCTTGAGATATCCTAAAGTAGCGTAACCGGTGCCGAAGTCGTCAATAGCAATCCGAATTCCTAGAGCTTTAAGTTCGTTTAAAGTAGCGCCTGCTACTGTCGCATTTTCCACCAAAGCGCTTTCGGTCATTTCTAATTCTAAATTCGCAGGCTCCAAGCCTGTAGTTTCCAATATTTGCACTATTCGCGCCTTGAGTTCCGGGTCGGACAACTGCCGGGCCGACAAGTTTACTGATATTGTAAAGGGCGAAAACCCCGCCGCCAGCCAACTAGCGGCTTGAGCGCAAGCTGAAAGCAGTACCCACTCGCCAATCTGAATAATTAAACCTGTTTCTTCTGCTAAGGGAATAAATTCGCAGGGAGAAATTATACCTCGATCGGGATTTTGCCAGCGCACTAAAGCTTCCGCGCCGATAACTTGGCCGGTAGCAATATTCACCTGCGGCTGATAGTATACCTGAAACTCACCTTGTTCCAAAGCGTGGCGCAGCAAAGCCTCGAGAGCAAACTTTTCAGGAGAGAGGGTTGTAACCTTGGTGGAGTCGTTAACTAAATCTTTGAGTCTGGCTTCTGCTTGGTGAAGCGCGACTGTCAGCGGTTGAGTAATAGTTTGCCGCTTCAAGACGCGAGAAGCAATGGCTCCCAGCAATTCAGCCTTGGTAAACGGCTTTGTCAGGTAATCGTCGGCCCCCAATTCCATCCCCCGACGAAAATCGGTTTTGTCACTTTGAGCCGTGAGGAAAATAAATGGAATTGTTGCAGCTAGCGAGTTTTGCCGCAGCGTCCGCAACACGTCATAACCGTCTAGTTCCGGCATCTGCACGTCGCACAAAATTAAATCCGGTATCTCCGAAAGTGCCATCTGCACCCCAGCTCGACCGTTTTCGGCCGCAAGGACCCGGTAGCTGTGAGATTCCAGGAGTTGCAGAAGAGTTTCCCGGATTAATTCGTCGTCCTCAATTACCAAAATTTTGAGCATGATACTTAGATAACAGATGCCACTTTATATCTGAACCTGACTAACTCTAGCATACTCAAACTAGCAAATTAATAATTCAGCTAATTAGCCAATAAACCATTAGCCAAATGGCGGAATACTTCCCCTCGGTTCTTAAGTCACAATCAAAGAACTGCCCAAATTGGGAAGATTTCGATCTCTTTCAAGAGCAGAAGACTGCTGCGCCCGACTCGTTTGATAAACTTTTATTACAAAATACCCAATATTTCTCATAAAAAAAAATAGCCAAGAGTTTCAATGCGCCGAGGGCGGAAATTACTCAGGCTATCACTTATATAATGTCCGGTTAATTGTTCATAATTAGTCCGTGTTTGTACTGACAACTAGAGTTTTCGCTCAATGGATGAATCAGGACGCTGCGTTCTGATTCATCCAAAAAAGGATACTTGCTTTCAGACAACAGTCGTGGAGAAAGAAAAATTTTAGATTAAGGTTCAACCTGCCAGATTCATCTGTGAAGTAAATCTAACATCTAAAATCGACTAACGGAGAACTTAATTATGGTTCTCTAACCCGAAATCCTATTATCCACGGCCTTAATTCACAGGCTTAGTGGAATTCGCGCAAAATTTTTCATCTACAATTGCAGAAGTGATACGGACATGGTGCATGGATGATGACGGAATTATCTGGTCTTGCGGAACTACCACCGTCTTTTTACAAACAAGCTCGCTATTGCCTACAGAGGCAAAGTTCCAAGCATAAAATTCTGGAGTGCTGACTGTCGCATTGGCCGGATGTAAACCTAGTGCAGTCACTAATACTAATCCAAAAGTCACTAAAGCTACGATCGCGAATCTCAGCATATTCTTTGTTTGAACAGGAAAACTTACCTGATCGGTATTACCTTATTATTACGCGGGTGGATAGAGAGCGTCAATCGATTTTAGATTTTAGATTTTAGATTTTAGATTTTAGAGGCGACCCCACGGATAAATTCGGGGGCTCCTTTATCGGATACAGGTTTTTTATTTCTGGACGGATGAATGCGGGGGCTTGTATCCTGGATGCTTGATTGTCAATAGCAGTTATTCTGCCGTCACATTCAACTGGTAAGCGATCGGCTCAGATGCCTGAGAAACTACCACAAATTCATAATAACCAGCATCATCAAGCAATCCAGACCAACTCAGCCCCTCTGCATCTTCCAGCAAAGCTCGCGCGCCTTTTGTCCGCCCTGGAGAATAAATTGACAGCAGAGTAGATTTGCGCGGGGCTTGCAAATTCACGCGCAAAGTTTGATTTTGAGCGAACCTGGCAATGTAAGCTTTCCCTTCTCCGGGTTTGAGATTGCCTGTGAGGCTTTTGCTGTTCGATAGGCGGTCAAATTCAACGCTTTCGACAGTTGCTCCAGCTTGTAAGGCTTCGAGTTCGTCGGCGGTAATTGCTTGCCAAATTTGTCCGATCGGCAAACCAATGATATTGCGATCGCGCGGCTGTTGTGGAAACCAATAAAAAAACCTAGCATCAGCCAAATCGTAGAGAGCCCGACTGCTCAAATTCAGCTTGTTAACCTCAGTTTTCCAGCGATCGATATCAGTGGTGTCGTAAGTGCCCAACCGCGCTCTAGCGTCGCTGCTGAGATTTTCCAGCTTATCGAGCAACTCGTCGCCGATTTTCTGCCACCTTTCGCGCCATTGGCGATCTTCCTCGCCTTCTTTTAACAATCGTCCCCCCAATTCCGGGTATTTGGCATAGAAAGTCTCGTCTACAAGGTTGACGTAACCGTTATAAAATCGATCGTCAATTTTGAGCTTGACAAAGCGATCTTGCAAAGCATCTTCTTGCTCCCGCTTCGGGCTTGAAGGCTGGGGAACTTTCTGCACTTTTGATTGCAGATTTAACAAAGAATTGCCCGCAAACCAGCCAACTCCCCCCATACTTGAGAGCACCGCCACCACGAACAAAACCATTTTCCAAGCAGGCATCTTTTGCTGATGGCCAATAGCAGCAACTCGCACCGGAGTTCCCGGCAGTTTTGGCGTGGGGGCGGGTACGGGTATAGGCGAGAGATCCGGCGGCTGCGTGATCCCCAAATCCGGGGCTGGTGGCCAAGGTGGAGGCTGCAAAGGCGGATTGCCGGAGAGAGCGAGCATTACCTCGCGAGCCGAGGAGTAACGCTGGCTCGGCTGCTGAGCAAGCATTTTATCCAGCACTAGGGACAAATTCGGAGACAGAGAACATTCCGCCCGCCAATTCCAATTCAGCGTCTGGCTGTCGAGCAACTGATGGGGTTCCTTCCCCGTCAGCAACACCAAAACCGTGGCCGCCAGAGCGTACAAATCGCTGTGGGGAGAGACAATGCCCATCTGCATCTGTTCGACGGGAGCGTAGCCGAGCTTGCCGATGCGAGTCGCGGGGGCGGGAGTGCCGTTAGCCTCAGCGAAAAGAGACTCTACGGTGGCGGCGACTTGTTTTACTCCGCCAAAGTCGATCAGCACGGGCATTCCGTCAGAACTCCGCAGAATCAGGTTGTCCGGGGAGATGTCGCGGTGAATCACTCCCAAAGAGTGAATGTATTCGAGCAGGGGCAAAATCTGCTGCAGCAATTGATTGATTTCTGCTTCTATAAACCGCAAACCCTGACGCTTGCGGGCGTCGAGCAGGAAGCGGTAGGTTTGACCGGGCACGTAGTCTTGGACGAGAAATAGGTAGCCTCGATCGCTGATACTGACGCGGAAGAGTTCGCGAAAGCGGGGGATTTGATTGTGTTGCAGCTTGTAGAGCACTCCCGCTTCCCGCTCGAACAGTTCCTCGGATTTTTGTAAAGCGTAACTTCCGTGTACTTGGGGCGCAAATTCTTTTAAAACGCAGGGTTCGTTAAATCGGTGGGCGTCTTCAGCGAGGTAGGTGCGCCCGAAGCCTCCGTGTCCCAATTCGCGGACGATGCGGTAGTGGTTGTTGAGAGTTATGCCGGGGTAGATGGGATTGTTCATTGGAACTTGCTGCGTCGGATTTTCACGCTTGACTGAGACTGGGAGTTTTGGGCGATCGCTGAATTAATCTTGACATAGTGTGTCAGTGTTTATTAGTCGATCAGCAGCTTGGCTGTCCCCTGTGGTTATTGTGAAAACAGCGGTTTCGTGCTATGGAAGTTTATTTACTGCGCCATATTTTCGATCGACCTCAAAGTGTGTTCAAATTTTTAGCTTAAACAGCATTCATCCCACACTGAATTTAGAGGGGGATTTATCGAGGCGTAGCCGAGTACCCCCAATAAATCAGTGTGGGATGAATGCGCGACTGACCCAGGGAAAGCGAGTCAGTCAGTAAATGTAGGGGACAGTCGATCAATCCATGCCTCTACCATCTGGGTTATGGTTTTTTCTCTTCCTTCGGCAAGTGCTTTCAGTTTATTGAGTCGTTTCTCCGATAATTCGGATATGCAGGTTTTTATTTTTCATGTCGTGTTGTCGATGCGAACACAATAATGCTAATTTGACATTCAAGGAGTGCAACCATGAGAACGGCTTACCAGTACAAACTACGTCCAACAAAACAACAGGTCATTGAGCTAGACAGATGGCTATCCATGCTATGCGCTCAGTACAATTATCTGTTGGCTGACAGATTTAAGTGGTACGAACAAAATCGTTCTCCTGTTAACGCTTGCTCTCTTGTCTGCTACCTACCTGAACTGCGAGACAATCCTGATTATTACTCGCAAAAGAAAACGTTACCTCAACTAAAAAAAACGCATCCTTGGTATAGCGAGATATATTCGCAAGTCCTTCAAGATGTAGTTAAGCGGGTTAAGATAACGTTTGACCGTTTCTTGAAAGGTGACAGCAACGGGAAACGTAGCGGTAAACCTCGTTTTAAGGCTCGGAATCGCTATCGCACCTTTACGTATCCACAAATGAAAGAGGGATGCTTACAGGGCAACTTGATTAACTTGCCGATGTTTGGGAAAGTTAAAGTTGTCTTGCATCGCCCTATCCCTGATGGGTTCAAAATCAAAATCGCATCTGTCACCAAGAAAGCTGATGGTTATTACCTTACGCTCTCCCTCGAAGACAAAACAGTTCCAGAGATTAAGCCAGATTTCAATCCTCGTTCGATAACAGGTATTGACGTAGGGCTGAAGGAGTTTTTGACAACCTCTGAGGGCGAAACAGTCGCCCCGCCCCAATATTACCGTAAAGAACAAAAACGCTTACGAACTATTCAAAAGCGAGTGTCACGTTGCAAGAAAGGCAGTAGCCGGAGGCAGAAGGCAGTGAAGCAGTTAGGAAAGTGTCACAAAAAAGTAGCTGATAAGCGCAAAGATTTTCACTTCAAGACAGCTAAGTGGCTGCTATCAAAATATGACGTAATCGCGCACGAGGATTTAAATATTAAAGGTCTAGCTCGTACAAGATTAGCTAAGTCTGTGTTGGATGCTGGGTGGTCAAGCTTTCTGTCGATATTAACAAACAAAGCCGTAAATGCTGGTTTGTTGGTTGTCCCAGTAAGCGCCAATAATACTTCACAAGATTGCTCTAATTGCGGTGAGAAAGTACCAAAAAAGCTGCATATTCGTTGGCATGACTGCCCTTATTGTGGGTGTAGTCTAGACCGCGATCATAATGCCGCAATTGTTGTCAAAAATAGAGCGGTGGGGCAACCCGTTCTTAAAGCTCAGTTAATGTCCTATGCCATAGCAGGAGTCGCTGAGAAGCCTAAACCATACTGTACTCAGTTGGTTTAGGAGTTGTCACTGTCCAGCCCAATGTGCCATCCGGTCGCGCCGCGCTACTAATTGACTCTTGAGCGATCGAGGTGCAAAATACCCATTTTAAGGAGCCAATCATGCAGCCAGAACAGCGTCAGCGAGCAATTGGGGCGTTTGAAGAGTTTTTGAGGGCGCCGCTTGAGGAACGATTGCAACACCAGCAGAATCGAGTTGCCGAATCCGGGGCGATGGCGCTTTTTCAAAGAGTCGCGGCCACAGTACCAGCTTACCAGACTTTCCTAGCTGGACTCAACATCAATCCCGCCTCAATTCAAACCTTTGAAGACTTCCAAAAATTGCCGCTAATTACCAAAGAGAATTATTTACGCTGTCACCCGCTACCTCAGTTGTGCTACCAGGGCCAATTAGAAACTTGCGATTTCATTGCTGTTTCATCTGGTTCGACAGGAAACCCGACCTTTTGGCCGCGTTTTATCAGCGACGAGTTGCAAATTGCTGCTCGTTTTGAACAAATATTTCACGACAGTTTTTACGCCGACACTCGCTCAACTTTAGCTGTGATTTGCTTTGCGTTGGGAACTTGGGTAGGCGGAATGTACACGGCAAATTGCTGCCGCTATCTAGCGAGTAAGGGCTATCCCGTTACAGTTGTGACGCCTGGGAATAATAAGACTGAAATATTTCGAGTTGTGCAGGAACTGGGGGAGCATTTTGAGCAAGTAGTTTTGTTGGGATATCCGCCATTTATCAAGGATGTGATTGATAGCGGAATTGCTGGGGGCGTGGAGTGGCAAAAATATCGAATTAAGATGGTGTTTGCGGGGGAAGTGTTTAGCGAAGAATGGCGGAGTTTGGTGAGCGATCGCACTAATTCTGACAATCTATATTACAACTCTGCGAGCCTTTACGGTACTGCGGATGCGGGCGTTTTGGGCAACGAGACACCGCTGAGTATTTGCATCCGTCGCTTTTTAGCAAAAAATCCCGAAGCAGCACGCAATTTATTCGGGGAATCGCGGTTGCCTACGCTGGTACAGTACGATCCGAAAAGCCGCTTTTTTGAAGTGAATAATGACGGCACGCTATTATTTTCTGGCGACAATGGCATCCCGCTAATACGCTATCACATCTCCGATAACGGCGGTTTAATTTCTTACGAAGCAATGCTCAATTTTTTGGCAGAATGGGGATTTAACCCTGTGGCACGTTTGCAGCAAGCAGCAGGTATGAAAGTTCCTGATTTCCCCAGAGGAATTCGCTGCTTGCCCTTTGTCTATGTATTCGGGCGATCCTCTTCGAGGGCTTCGCTAACGCACTTCACCGTTTCCTACTTCGGTGCTAACATTTACCCGGAAAATGTCACCGTAGGTTTAGAAGTTCCCACGATTCGGGAATGGGTGACGGGAAAATTTGTACTGCAAGTCAGGGAGAATGCGGAGCAAAATCGGTTTTTATCGGTGGTTGTGGAATTAGCGGCGGGGGTGGAGGGCGACGAGGAGATGAAACAGGCGATCGCATCTTCAATTCTCGCGCAATTGCGGCGGCTAAACAGCGAATTTGCTAATTATGTGCCGCCCGAATATCAGTTACCTGTGGTGACATTAACGGAGACGGGCGATGCAGAGTATTTTCCGATGGGAGTGAAGCATCGATACACGCGGCAGTAAACCGTGTTTTTGTGAGTAGGGGTTGCACTAAATTGTATCGGGATCAATATTTAATTCTCGCAGTTTCGCGGCCAGGCGCTCGGCTCGTTGAGCTTCTTGTCCGGCTCGTTGAGTCTCCGTTTCTGCAACCTCTTGAGGAGTAGGGACAAGCTCTCCTTCTGCTGTAAAGAAACGCAATTTTCCGCCACAAATTCCGAGACTCAAATCGAGCTGCTGACTCCGCAAATGCCCGAATTCGTTCGGTGCGATTGCTTCATATTCCCCGTCAACTAAATGAAACCCAGCTAATTCTAAAGTTTCTGGGTCAAACCAAAAGTAGTCGTGAGTGCGAAAAGTATCTTGATATAGTTGTTTCTTAAAGTTTTTATCTATATCCGCTGTTTTGGGAGACAGGATTTCAACGATGATATTGGGGTACTTTCCGTCTTCTTCCCAAACTACCCAGCTTTTCCGAGTTTTGCGTTCAGTTCCGAGTACCACAAAAAAGTCTGGGCCTCGGAAGTCTTTCGATTTGAGTTGCTTGGGACTGTAATAAATGGTGAGGTTTCCAGCAGCATAGAAATTGTTTCTATCTCGCCACAGCCATTCTAGACAGTTGAAGAGTAGGATTATTTGTCGGAGATGCAGTTCTGTTTCCACGGGAGGTTCGTCACTGTATAAATCGCCTGAAGGAAAGATAACATTTTCTGGTATCTCTTGTTCTGGTATTTCTTGGGTAGTAGCTAATTCTGCGGTTGCGGACATGGCTGCTGGGTGAGGAGTAAGAGGTTGTGTGTCTATTTTAGCAAACTTTTCATATCTCTGCCGACTATTCTCAAAGCCCGATCGCACTTTTTGCCCAAAAATGCGATCGAACACCGAATAATTAGTCTTTAACTATTAGCAATTATCGTTTTATTGACCGTCAGCTTCCCTGAGAGCCGCCAGAATTTCCGGTCGTTTCATGCGCGCGTAGCCCCGCACTTTCCGGTCTTTGCCGATCGCCTTCAACCGTCTCAGCGAAAGACTTTCGTAGTCATCCTCTGGGGACGGGGACGGAAACGGCAACTCTAACTGCAACTGCGGTAACTGAGGTTTCTGCTGTGCTTTCGACTGCTTCTTCGGCTGCATTTTTGACTGCTTCTTCGGCGGTGCCTCTGGCTGTCTTTCTGAGTGAGTCGCTGCGGCTCCCAGTTGGCTGCGGAGCGTTTCAATTTGATTTTTCAGGTCATTTTCTACGTCTTCGATGGCGTCGGAAACAAACTGATTAATTGTTTGAACTGTGCGTTCTAATTTTATTGACAGCAGTTTTTCCAGTTCATCCAACTGTCTCAAAGCGCCTGCAAGATTTACCTCCGAAATAACAGCAGAGGTTGGCGGACGGTTGCTGCTCGATTGTTCAACTTTTTTAGCCATTTTATCTACCTTTTCATGAAATGCTTTTTCCACTTGTTCGAGCAAATGCTTAATCTGTTCTATTTGGTTACGCTCAAAGTTCTGCTCAGTGAGAGCGTTTACGTGTTTTTTTAGCAGCTCTTCATTTTTTTTAACAGATTGTTCTATTTGTTTTGTTAGACTATCTACTTTTTTTTGAAATGATAGCTCAAATTGTTGCAGTAGAGTCTCAATTTGTGCAGGTTTCTGAGTCGGTTGCGGAGCTAAATGTTCCATTTCTGCTTGAGCAACCGCCACCTCCTCGTCGGTCATTTCAAATACCCACGCCCACATTTGCTCAATGCCGAGTTCTTTAGCAACAATACACCAATCTGAGCCGCAGACAACTTCATATTCTTCTTCGTTGCTGTAAGCTTCTGTAGGGCGTACAATTAAAGGAATTAAGTTGCTGCCTTGCTCGATCAGACTTCTCCTGAGAGCTTCGCGACGTTCGCGAGGAATTTCGCCCCGCTGAGGCTCTGGCACTGCAATTTGGGAAGTGTAAATCTGACTGTGACTAATTGGCTTTATCCGCAAATATTCAACTATTCGGTTTTGATCGGACGATCGATCCATCTTGTTACAAGTCCCCTTTTGTCATTAAAATCAGGTGTGTAGGTATTTATGTATATCGACGCGGTTTCCCGTGGGGTGACATCCCTGGTGAGGGGCAAAAGTTACTGCAATTCCTAAAAAAAGCGACTGTGATGAGTTTAACTGGCTGTGGGACACCAACGATCCACTGCTTTACTCATCTTTACTTATTTTGGCGTCAGGGCGATCGGGCTGGCGTTGCGAGTAGCAGCAGGACTTGCGAGTTATGAGTATTTTTGCCACTTGTCAATTATTTTAATCATTGTTTTGTCGGTTAACCCTTTAACACGTTCCACCACATTTGCAAATGAGACAAACGGCCGCACATCTCGCTCTTTGAGTATTATTTGGATTATTGGAAGCTTCAAGCCAGCATCTTTCAAATTAGCCGACAGTTGATTTTTCTCTAAAGTATTGAGTGCTTCCAACAGCGACATTGATTCGGAAGCTACGTTTTCAAATTCTGGTATCCTCTCTACCACCACTTGTTTTTGTGGTGGCGACTCTGCTTTCAACTCATTAATTCTGTTGTCTAACCCAGCTTCAACTAACAGAGGTACTTGTTGTAAGATTCGGTTTTCAAGTTCTTGTATACTCTGCGCTAAAACTTGTTGTTCACGGGCGTACTCGGCTTTTAATTCATTGATTTGACTTGCAAACAGGGCTTCAATATTTGTTAGTCGCTGTTCTAAACTAGATGAATCTTCGGGAGTTTCATTTTCACCTAAATTAGGGACTTCGACCAAAGAAACCGGGTTTGTTATTGAATCTGCGGGCGGCGACGAAGTATTTTCGTACAAAAACCCGGTTTCTGGGTTCTCAACTAAATTCTCAATGATTGCGGTTTTTCTGAGAATTTCAAGTTGTTCGAGGAGAAGTTCTTCATTTTCTTCTTCCAGAATGAATGCTCCGATTGTCTCGCCTTTGAGAGGTTCTATTTCCTTTGCTCTCGCCGCTGCGTAGTATTCAAAGTCTCCGTCTACTATTTCGTAGGCATCCATACCGTTGCGGCGGACAATTATGGGGTTGATCAATCCTCCTAATTCTAAAATCAGTTGCGCCAGTTTCTCCAAATCCGGCTCTGCAAAATTGGAACGGGGCACTGCGGATGTAATTTTTTTAACTGCAACCAGTGACGGAGATAATTTTTTCATTAGTTTTTACCTATTTTTTCCAAAACTTCGAGTGCTAGCATTTCAAATTCTTGGGAGGCGATGGAATCTGGCTTAAAGTCTAGCACTGAAATGGGATCGGCGATTTCCATATTTCCCACGATTTGAAATTGTTCTGCACACTTGGCCAAATCATCTCTCTCGTAAATTACGCTGTCCATGATTTCAAAGCCGTAGCGTTTGGGAATTGCCTCCCTCCGCTTGGGCAAACTGTACTGTACAAATTTAGAATTAGTGGAAATTTTGCAAGAGAGTACGCCTAAAACTTCTAGTGGTTTCTTGCCAATTTGTTTTTTGAATCCATTAACTTTTTTAATAAAATCCTTGACATTAATCAGTCCTTGATTGGCAAAAGGTTTTAAGTCAGAAGGAATAATTAAATAATCCGCCGCAATTAGAGCAACTCTAGCATAAAAATTCAAAGATGGCGGCGTATCGATCAGTACAATATCATATTTATTCTGTACTTCTGCTAGTTTCTGAATTAAAATCATGCGGCTGTAATCTAGTTGATTGAGTTCCGTTTCATATTGCATTAAATCAATGTGGGAAGGAATCACATCAATTTCGGGATGGCAAAAATTAGACTTGCGAGCTACTTCTGCGATGGAGAAAAAGTCTTCTGATTGCAAAACTTGAAGAATATTATTATCTTTCAAATCGTCTTGTTCTTCATCCTCAAATTTTACTAAACCAGTCGCAAAGGTTGTATTTGCCTGACTGTCTAAGTCTATGACTAATACTCTGTTACCTTTCTTGCTCAGCGCAGCAGCTAAATTGACTACTGTTGTAGTTTTGCCAACGCCACCTTTATTGTGGTAAACTGCAATGATTTTCATAGTATTTTGGCTTTTTTGGGGAACGGTTACATCTGATTTAACTTGAGGCTTAACTGGATAATTTTCAGGTATTTGTTCCGGTTCAGAGATTTGACTTGGCTCAGGTTCTGCGGGGGCGGGATTGTTGGGCTGTAATGGGACTTCGCTAATTAACTCAGGACTAACCAAATTAATTTTACTATCTTCCAGTTCGAGATTATCGGGATTTTTTATAAATCTTAAACGATCTCTGCCAATTAAAGCGATAATTTCATCAATTGTATTTTCAATGTCTTGTCCAGCACACTTAAAGACTAGCTCAATATGATCGGCGACTCTTTCGTAAATTCTAATTTCTTTACCGTTAGTTATGAGTCCGTAGCGGATGCTCAAACTTGTTAAATAGCGAGTGAGTTTTCGCAGGTGGCGGTCTAAATTTTCCTTCGGATGTTTAGCCTCCATAACTACACTCATCGGCGAGTCTGCATCGACAAGTATGGGAATAACTGGGGCGGCAAATGAGAGGAAGTCTAGACGAATATTCCCAAATGCTATTTCTTGATGCCAAGTGTCGGGGGTATAGCCTAGTTTTGGTAGCAGATAGCTGACAATGAGTTTGCTTTCTACTTCGCTTTCGTTGCGACAGTTATTGGGATTGAAAGTCATTCGATTTTAGATTTTAGATTTTAGATTTTAGATTTTAGATTTTAGATTGGGAATGACTGATTTAATAATGGTAGGGATTGTGATATTGACAGTAGGGCGCGCATTCCGCATCTTACAAAGGCTACGGATTGTAATATCGAAAAACCCGGTTGTGTTTTACAAACCGGGTTTTTCTGGCATTTATCGCGTTTAAAACTTACTTTGTTTTAGCGTTAAATTCCTGCAATGTTTGATAGCCGCCAGCGGGATTGTACAAGTGACAGTTGTCGGTTATCCGCTTCATCAAAGACCAAGAAAACTCGGTTTCGTAGAGATGATCTTGCCAATTTTCCTTTAAGCTGCTGTGGGCGAGGCGCAAATTGTACCAGGGGATAGCAGTTGAAAGGTGGTGGGGAACGTGGACGTTAATGTCGTGGCACAGAAACTCTACCCAGCGGGGATAATCGCAGTGAACTGTTCCCGATAGTTGCGCTTGGGCTTCGTTCCATTCTTCGGGTTCTTTAAATGAAATGTCTGGTGCTGTGTGGTGAACCATCGTAAAAGTGCTCATCCAGAAATGGTAAACCAACCAGGGCATCAACCAAAATTTGACAAATCCCCAAATGCCTGTGGTTGCAATTAAAATCGGGAATCCGATCGCAGCACCGATTAAAACTACAAAAACTGAAAACCGGACTTGTTCTTGTTGCTGTTTGCCTTTGAAGCGCCACCACTTAAAGTGTACTTTTGCCCAGTGGGCGATCGAGCCAATCCACCACATCCGACCGAATATTAAACTATAAGCTATTTGTAAAGGCTTGGACGCGCCAGTGTAGTCTGCTGCTGTCATCGGGTGCCAAGCATTATCCTCACCAAGTTTATTGGTGTGCTTGTGGTGATAATTGTGGCCGTGCCGCCATGCGTGAAACGGATAAATTAACGGCAGAAATGCAATATGTCCGACTAAATCGTTTACCCAGCGGCGGTTAGCAAATGACCTGTGCCCGCAGTCGTGGCCGATCACAAAAAAACCGGTTAATCCGGTTCCTGTGAAAATCCACATTAGGGGTAGTAGAAACCAAGGAGAGACTGCTATGCCCCAATAACCAACAGCAACGAGCAAAACGTTGACGATTACTTTTGTCCAAGCTTTGCGGGGGTTTTTGACGAATACTTCCCGCGGCAGGGTTTTGAGAATATCTTTGAGGCGCAAGTTGGAGGTGTCACTTGCGGATGTCAAATTTAGTGGTTTTTCGATCGATGCTGTCATAAACTGATTTCGATTCTCCGTATGCCATGAGCATGGCTTAACAAATTAGCGCAATAAAAAAGCGCAGTAAAATGTCAGCTCGTTGCCAGATTGTGGCAGACGAGTTGAGCAGTAGGCAAACGCGTTTTAGCAAATGCTAGCGATCGCTATCCGCAGTTAGGAATTTCTAGCACTTTTGGCAAAAAATACTGCGGGTAGCAAAACCTTTGTTTTTTTGACACTCCCCAACCTAAAGGTGTGGGGATTCTTAATTCAGCGACTAACCTTTAAGTGCTACGTCCTTGCGGCAATACTCAAACCTTTTAACCGTAGAAATCCTACCAATTAACGAGCCCGATTCGCAGTCACCCCAGAGGGCCTATCTCCAAAAGCGTACTAGGATATTGACCTAGAATTCGGGTATGCCCTACCCTATCTAAAAAAAGTGAATTGTTTTTTTTTCTGGTTATGAGGCTGTATTAAGGCCCTAGCTGTTTTGAGAGTTTTCGCCGCTCTTTGTCCCCCGGTTTACGCCTAAAAGTGTGTCTGAGTCCCTGTTTCACGATGGCGAAGGAGTTTAACCTTGACTTTTATAGTATACATACTACACTACAAAAACCAGCAATTCCCTGATTTTTGGGAATGGGTTTAAGAAATTAAAGCCGTCCTGGAAGGACGGGGTTTTAAACCCAATTTCCCGATAACACAGGGGTAGCACAGTTGGCATTAGCGGCTGTTGTCTGCTAATTGCTGTTGCTACCAGAATTCGGGTCGAGAGCCGGCAAGCCAGCGATCGAGCGTTGCTGTTTGAGGCTTTGCACTTCCAGCAGCAAGGATTCGATTTCTGCTTGCAAGTGCAGGAACTTAACTTGCTGATCGGCTTGGTAGGGGCACTTTAGCAAATCTACTTTGCGGGCCAAACTGGTCGATAGGCTAGAAGAACTAGCCGTTTCGGGGTTGCTCGCGGTGACTTGAGGCCGGGAAAGAGTGGATGAATTATTTGACATTAGTAATTGAGTAGACATATCTACACATTCACACCATTAAGTTACTTTAACCTGAACCGATCGTATTAAACATCAAATTAACCGATCGAGCTAAAATTAGTGTAAATTTTAGTGTAAATTCCTTGGCCCTTGCCTAAAACCATTGACATCGTGACCCTGATTCTACCTGCTACAGACTCTGCTGCTAACTCCGCTGCCCGCGCCGCCGAGCCGAAACGCTACGGCTGGCCCGGCTTGATCGAAGCTTATCGCCCCTACCTGCCGGTGACGGAAACCACGCCGGTAGTGACCCTCCAAGAAGGCAATACTCCCCTGATTCCAGCACCTGCGATCGCCTCTCTCATCGGTAGAGACGTGCGCGTCTTGGTGAAATACGACGGCCTCAACCCCACTGGTAGTTTCAAAGACCGGGGGATGACAATGGCGATTTCCAAGGCGAAGGAAGCTGGTGCCGAAGCTGTAATTTGCGCCAGTACCGGCAATACCTCGGCCTCGGCGGCCGCCTACGCCCGACGCGGGGGGATGCGAGCTTTCGTATTGATTCCCGAAGGTTACGTGGCTTTGGGCAAGCTGGCGCAAGCTTTGCTTTACGGTGCGGAAGTAATTTCGATTGGCGGAAATTTCGATCGAGCCTTAGAAATTGTCCGCGAAATGGCTGTCAATTATCCGGTGACATTGGTCAACTCCGTCAATCCTTACCGCTTGGAAGGCCAAAAAACCGGTGCTTTTGAAGTGGTGGACGCTTTAGGCGACGCCCCCGACTGGCTGTGCATTCCCGTGGGAAATGCGGGAAACATCACAGCATACTGGATGGGTTTTTGTCAATACCACCAAGCCAAAAAATGTTCGCGCTTGCCACAGATGATGGGATTTCAAGCCGCCGGGGCTGCACCGTTGGTAACGGGCTCACCGGTATCGCACCCAGAAACCCTAGCGACGGCAATTCGGATCGGCAACCCTGCTAGCTGGAAACAGGCGATCGCAGCTTCCGAAGCCAGCCGTGGCAGTTTTGCTGCCGTCACCGACGCCGAAATTCTCGACGCTTACCGTTTGTTAGCATCACAGGAAGGAATTTTCTGCGAACCAGCCAGTGCAGCTTCTGTGGCCGGTTTGCTGAAGGTAAAAGACCAAGTTCCGACTGGGGCGACGGTGGTTTGCGTGCTAACTGGTAACGGTTTGAAAGACCCGGATACCGCAATTAATCACAGCAACAATCAATTTAAAAGCGGCATTGCTCCGAGTTTAGATGCAGTAGCTGGGGCGATGGGATTTTAAGAAGTTAGTTGGCAGTTGTCAGTTGTCAGTTGTCAGTTGTGTTCTTTGTGTCCTCTGTGATTCATTTAAACTAAGATATTGCACCGGCGGTCAACAACCTGTAGGGGCGGGTTCACCAACAATATCTAACAAGTACCAACAATCTGAATAAACCCGCCCCCACCCAACAGTAAATCGCAATCTACCTCTTTTAAGATACAAGGGGCTCCTTACTCAATAGCTTTCAAGGATACCAAAAGACTAAAAAACCCGCCCCCACCCCGCGCGAAAGTCCTCGATTGATATTGTTGTAAGATATCAGTTTAAATTCACATCTTGCACCAATATAAGAAACAGGCAAGATGCCTGTTCCACTCTTAGTTAAAATCTTTTGTGGGGAGTAGGGGTTGGGCATCTTGCCCGCCCGTAATATCAATTCCGGTTGTATCGGAATGATGAAACCGCAGAGGACACAGAGGATACAGAGAAAGGGAAGAGAGAGATGAATAATTCCGATGCCAACGGATTTGATATAAACCCATCGAAACAGGCAAGATGCCTGTTCCACTTTTAGTTAACATCTCTTGTGGGGAGTAGGGGTTGGGCATCTTGCCTGCCCCTAAACGCGACATCCTATATTTTCGCCTGAGATATCCATGCACCCAAAAAATCAGGATGAGCTCACAATTTATGCTCGGAGTTAGTATCAATAAACTCCTTTGAAATATCTTTTTTCTCAATAAACTCAGCGAGACAATTTTGTCATTATATTATGACTAGCCCTACTGCAACCCTGTTAATTGCCTGTCCCGATCGCAAAGGACTCGTCGCCTTACTTGCTAACTTTATCGCATCCCACAACGGCAATATCATCCACGCGGATCACCATACAGATTTTACCGCCGGATTATTTCTGAGCCGACTCGAATGGCAATTAGATGATTTTGACTTAACCACCGAACAAATAACACCTGCTTTTAGTGAAATTGCCAAGGACTTACAAGCCAATTGGCAATTGCATTTCTCTCATAAAATTAGACGCATCGCAATCTGGGTAAGCCGTCAAGATCACTGTTTATTAGACTTGATTTGGCGACAGCGCTCGCAAGAAATCAGAGGTGAAATTCCGCTGATAATCAGCAACCATGAAAAATTAAAGCCCATTGCCGCACAATACGGTATCGACTTTGAGTATATTCCCATTACTAAAGACAATAAAGCTATTCAAGAAGCACAACAGTTAGAACTTCTTAAAAAATATAATATTGATTTAGTTGTTTTGGCGAAATATATGCAAATATTGAGTCAAGACTTTATCAGAAAGTTTCCCCATGTGATTAATATTCACCATTCATTTTTACCCGCGTTTGTGGGTGCAAATCCCTACGAAAGAGCTTATGAAAGAGGGGTGAAAATTATCGGTGCAACAGCCCACTATGTTACACCAGATTTAGATGCTGGCCCGATTATCGAACAAGATGTTGTGCGCGTCAGTCACCGCGATGAAGTCTCTGATTTGATTCGCAAAGGTAAAGATTTAGAAAGGGTTGTCTTAGCAAGAGCCGTGCGATATCATTTACAAAATCGTGTTTTAGTTTACGGCAATCGGACTGTGGTTTTTGCTTGAAAATTAGGCATCATATCAATCTTGGTTTGTTACTCCTTCGATCGCTCGGCGAGTGATATCAATTCCGGTTGCACGATCGCAGTGCAGCGAACCCCAAAGTTTTCTCGGCGTTGCTGAATACAGGAATGAATTCACGATTTCCCAATGGC
The DNA here is from genome assembly GCF_036700905.1 of Microcoleus sp. S13_C3. Taxonomy (NCBI): domain Bacteria; kingdom Bacillati; phylum Cyanobacteriota; class Cyanophyceae; order Oscillatoriales; family Microcoleaceae; genus Microcoleus; species Microcoleus sp. S13_C3. The sequence goes on from NZ_JAUBPT010000157.1 coordinate 18,248, forward strand.
TATAGGCCCGCTTGAGGGTGAGTTTTGTAACATCAAGCGAAAAGGTGATTCATACCATGAATCAGCAACGCCAAAACCAGAATGCCTGCTCTCAAACAATTCTCATTCGCGGATAACTGAGCCGTAGCATCATGTTTTCCGAGCTGCCTAAACTTCAGGGTGAAATCAGAAATATTAAGCGAATTACCAACAAATTTAATTCGAGAATTTAGATCGGTCAGATATTCCTGAGTCAGCGCTTGGTTTACTATGGCGAACTTCCGGCTGTGACGACACAAACAGAAGCTATTGAGGCTGCCTTGCGAATAGCAAGACGTATCAAGAAAGAAGCAATGCTTGCGATTATTAAAAGCTGTTCGTGAGGAACTATAGCCTTTCTCAGAAAGATGAGGTACTCATGGGCATAGGGCATAGGCCTCCGTGGGCATAGGGCATAGGCCTCCGTGGGCATACCTCACCACGCTTGAGAACCGCT
>NZ_JAUBPT010000158.1:0-18715 GCF_036700905.1 Microcoleus sp. S13_C3
GCCCTATGCCCTATGCCCTATGCCCTATGCCCTATGCCCTATGCCCTATGCCCTATGCCCTATGCCCGCCAGAGCACGTCATGTTACTGATAAAGGCTATACATCTTATTCTTTATCTGCCTTAATCCGCGTTAATCCGCGTTAATCTGCAGTTTAAAAAAAACCTAACTTCAACGCGGTGCACAACCAGAATTCTGCCGAGGATTGCGAGAGTCAGCAGCATTACCCGGATTATATCCAACAAGCGTAACTTCTCCTTTCGCATTCACCACCCAACCTTGCGCCGGAACAACTTCCCGATCGGGGATTTCCCCTTCTTGCTTCTTCGCTCGATCGGTTACATTGGTTAAATCCTCTACATTCGTTGCCGAACTTCCTACCTCTTCTACCCAAGGCAACGGCGATAGAGGGCTGCTGAGGGCATCATTAGGACTTGCAGGCACTCCTCCTTTCCCAGTGACGGTAAATGCGCCCTCGGCCTCTTGCGTGCAGGGATTTGCCGCAATTAAAGCAGCCGGATCGACCACATTTTGCGGCAGTTCCACTAAACCTTGAGCAGGATTCACTCCCGAAGAACTAAATGTAACACTACCTTGCAAAGCCGGGCCGCTACTTTGGGAAATCGCCGCAATATCGCTGGTAGGAATTAGAGAAGTCGGACTGACTTGCAACGCTGCAAATTGAGCATCTGTTAATCCCAAATTACCTCGAGCCTGTTCACGAGTGACTGAGGTAAACCCGAAAACATTAGGGACATTAATATTAACCCTGCCACCTTGGGCCGATCGCGCATTAGCAGTAATATCGCTATTTTCGTTGGGTAAAGCCACCAGAATATCGCTTTTAATGTTGATATTACCGCCGCCAGAACTACCTGCATCAGTTGTAATTCTGCTGGCTCGGCGTAACTGGACATCCCGTGCTTCAAGGTTAATATTTGCTCCGGCACCGGATTCAGTTCTACCGTCAATGCTGCTTAGGTTGTTAAGGGAAACTGAATCTGCTTTCACGTTAATGTTACCCGCCCCTCCTGAACCCAAGGCTCGCAGATTGAGTGTTCCCCCATTACGAAGAATCAATTGCCCGACATTCAGATTCAACGAACCTGCATTCGCCGTAGCATTGGGATTGATTACACCAGATGCAATCCCAACGGAAATCTGAATTTGACTGTTAAATTCACCTGACCCCCCATTACCTATCACGTTTACCCGGCCCGCATCAAGCGTGATGCTTCCGGCATCTCCTCTGCCTAAAGATGCCGTAGAAATAATTCCCCCATCCCTTAGAGTGATTACAGGTGTAGAAATGTTCATGCTCCCTCCGGGACTGGCAGAGTAGGCATCAGCGGAGATGAAACTAGCAGTCCGACTCCCATTCGCCAAAACTCCAGAAATACCCTCGACTGTTACTGACTCAGAGCTTCTAATTGTTAAATTACCTCCTTGCCCCGCAGTTGTATTCAACGGTTGGTTGCCAACAACAGATCCGCTAGATAAACTAATTCCGCCTCCTTGGGAGATAATCAACCGCTTCGTGTCGATATTAATGTCCCCGGCTCTCCCCTTAGTGCTGATGGCGGTTGCGCCGATAAAGGTTGGGGTAGGATTGCCGTCGGGAGTTCGCAAAATTTCTACTGATTCGGAAGCTTGAATATTGATATTCCCCGCTGCTTCTTCACTGCGAGTAATGCTGACGATACCAGCGCCATCGCGCACTCTTAAACGTTCTCCCTCAAAGGTGAAACTTCCTCCCTTACCCGTACTCCCCGCAATTGTGCCACTGTTGATCCCAGAACCGGCCATATCAAAAACCCTGGCACGGAAGGTCATATTTCCGGCGTTGCCAGCACCTAACGTGGCGCTACCCAATACGCTTCCATTGTCTATCAGCAGTCGTCCTGTATCGATCGTGATGTTTCCGGCGTTTCCTGTGCCGTTGGTGCTAGTTACCAAAATAATTTGCGGGTCAAAAGGATTTATCGAGCCAGATGTTGTAAACTTACTAAGAAAGTTTTGAAAGCTCTCAACTCCAATTCCACTCAGTTCTACTGAGTCGGTAGCCCGGATATTGACAGCGCCCGCTACACCATTTTCTAATGCCAGCGTGGAGATTTGCGCTCCACCTTCTGCCCGAAAATTTTGAGCGTTAATGTCGATACCCCTACCATCGATATTTCCCAAAGTCAGTGCATAAATCTTCCCATTATTGAGCCTGACATTTCCACCTCGAATATCAACTTTGCCCCCACCGAGTCCACTGGTGTTGAGCACTGAGCCGTTGGTTATTTCAATATTACCAAAGTTGGAAATCTTGTCATAGTTTAAACTTAATCCCAATGGCGTTGCCCCCAATCCAATCATCCCCGGACTAGCGACGCTACCCAGCAAAATTTGTCCGGTAGATGCAGTGAGTGTTCCCTGATTTAATTCAATATCTCCTCCCACTAGGGCGAGAGTTTGTCCAGGCTGCACTGCTAAGCCAATGTTATTAAAAATCGGCGGGAACCCTGGAGGTAACTCTGGTAAACTCAAGGCTGGTGCTGCTGAAGAGTTAATGATTTTCCCCGGATTTTCTCGGAAGTTTAAACCGATAGGTATATTGACATTTAACAGCGGTAATGATTGGGGATTGCTGCTGCTGAATTGATAGCCATTATCGAAAACTACGCTATCGGCTGAACTTGCTAAAAATGAACCACGTAAATCTAACCGCGCATTGGGGCCGAAGACGATTCCTTTGGGATTAAGTAAGAATAAGTTGGCATTCCCTTGCACTCCCAACACACCTAAAATATTAGAAGGATTGCCACCCGTAACGCGGGTAAAAATATTCGCAATCCCGTTAGGATTTGCAAAATATGCGCCTCGTCCTTCACCAACGTTAAATTGTTGTAAACTGTGAAATAAATTGGCTCCACGAGTTGCACCACCCGTGATTCTATCTGATGGTAAGTTGTTGATAGTATCGGGAACTGTCCGCGAACTTTCTGTTCCCAAGCTATTATCGGGGATAATTTGGGCGATCGCAGGGAAAGGACACAGCAGTAAAAATGCAAAAAATAGGGCGCAAGATTGGCGGGGCATCTGTTAAGTCCGGTTAATTTAGAATGAGGAAAATAGCGACGGGTTAGCTAAAACCTGAACATTACCTATTGAGGTACGCAAACACCCGTCGGTTTGGGGCTGCGAAGAGATGCACCATTACTTAAATTATACGCTACCAGCCTTACTTGTCCTTGCTCATCTATTACCCAACCTTGAGCGGGAATAATTTCTTTGGGTAAAATTTCTTCTATGGATGCTCTTTGACCTTCTATGTGCTGACTTCCACCTACCGCTGGTTCCACCCAACTAAACTGGCTAGAATTGCTGCTGAGAACATCATTAGGACTGGATGGCACTCCTCCTTTCCCAGTGACGGTAAATGCGCTCTCGGCCCCTTGCGTGCAGGGATTTGCCGCAATTAAAGCAGCCGGATCGACCACATTTTGCGGCAGTTCCACTAAACCTTGAGCAGGATTCACTCCCGAAGAACTAAATGTAACACTACCTTGCAAAGCCGGGCCGCTACTTTGGGAAATCGCCGCAATATCACTGGTAGGAACTAGAGAAGTAGGGCTTACTTGCAACGCTGCAAATTGAGCATCTGTTAATCCCAAACTCGCTCGCACCTGTTCGCGAGTCACTGAGGTAAACCCAAAAACATTGGGGACATTAATATTAACGCGACCACCTTGAGCCGATCGCGCATTAGCAGTAATATCGCTATTTTCGTTGGGGAGAGCAACCAGAATATCGCTTTTAATGTTGATATTTCCACCCTCAGAAATACTTGCATCAGTTGTAATTCTGCTGGCTCGACGCAACTGGACATCCCGTGCTTCAAGGTTAATATTTGCTCCTGCACCGGATTCAGTTCTACCGTCAATACTGCTTTGATTGTCAAGGGAAATTGAATCTGCTTTCACGTTAATGTTACCAGCTCGTGCTGAACCCAATGCTTGCAGATTGAGTGTTCCCCCATTGCGAAGAATCAATTGCCCGACATTCAGATTCAACGAACCTCCGTTAGCCGTAGCATTGGGATTTCTAACGCGAGAGGCAATCCCAACAGAAGTTTGAATTTGACTGTTAAATTCACCTTGACCCCCATTACCAATAATTTTTACACGCCCCGCATCGATCGTAATGCTTCCGGCATCTCCTTTGCCTAAAGATGCAGTAGAAATAAGTCCTCCATCCCGCAGAATTACTAAAGGTGTAAAAATGTTCATACTCCCTCCCCGAGCAGCAGAGTTGGTATCAGCGGAGATGAAACTAGGATTCCGACTCCCATTCGCCAAAACTCCAGAAATACCCTCTAGTGTGACTGACTCAGTAGCTTTAATTGTTAAATTACCTCCTGGCCCCCCAGTTGTATTCAACGGTTGGTTGCCCACAACTGATCCGCTAGATAAACTAATTCCCCCCCCTTCAGAGATCCTCAACCGCTTCGTGTCGATATAAATGTCTCCGGCTTTCCCATTAATGCTGATTGCGGTTGCACCAATCAAGGTTGCTACGGGACTTCCAGTGGGAGTCCGCAGCACTTCTACTGATTCATTCGCTTTAATGTTGATATTCCCCGATGGTGCTTCACTGCGAGTGGTGCTGATGATCGCACTGCCATCGCGTACGATAAAACGTTCTCCCTCAAAGGTGATATTTCCTCCCCTACCCGTACTCCCCGCGAGTGTGCCGCTGTTGATCCCTGAGCCGACCAGATCGAAAACCCTGGCACGGAGAGTCATATTTCCGGCGTTGCCAGCACCTAACGTAGCGCTACCCGATACGGTCCCATTGTTGATCAGCAGTTGTCCCGTATCGATTAAGATGTTTCCCGCATCTCCCATGCCAGCAGTGCTAGTTTCCAGCAGAATTTGTGGGTCAAAAGGGTTGATTCCTCCAGAGATTGTATAATTTTTGACAAAGTTTTGAAAGCTCTTAAATCCAATCCCGCTCAGTTCTACTGAGTCGGTAGCCCGGATATTGACAGCGCCTCCGGCACCACTTCCTGCTGTCAGAGTGGAGATTTGCGCTCCACCTTGGGCCCGAAACTGTTGAGCGTTAATATCGATACCCCTACCATCGATATTTCCTAAAGTCAGTGCATAAATCTTCCCATTATTGAGGTTGACATTTCTACCTCGAATATCGACTTTGCCACCACCGAGTCCACTGGTGTTGATTAGTGAGCCGTTGGTTATTTCAATATTACCAAAGTTGGAAATCTTGTCATAGTTTAAACTTAATCCCAATGGCGTTGCCCCCAATCCAATCATCCCCGGACTAGCGACGCTACCCAGCAAAATTTGTCCGGTAGATGCAGTGAGTGTTCCCTGATTTAATTCAATATCTCCCCCCACTAGGGCGAGAGTTTTTCCGGGTTCAACTCCTAAGCCCATGTTATTGAAAATCTGCGGGATTCCCGCAGGTAATTGTGGTAAAGTCAAGGCTGGTGCTGCTGAAGAGTTAATGATTTTTCCCGGATTTTCTCGGAAGTTTAAACCGATAGGTATATTGATATTTAACAGCGGTTGTGACTGGGGATTGCGGCTGCTGAATTGATAGCCATTATCGAAAACTACGCTATCTGCTGAACTTGCTAAAAACGAGCCACGTAAATCTAACCGAGCATTGGGACCAAAGACAATTCCTTTTGGGTTAATTAAAAACAGGTTACTATTTCCTAAAACTCCCAGAGTTCCTAAAATATTAGAAGGGTTGCCACCAGTAACGCGGGTGAAGATGTTGGCAATTCCGCTGGGATTGGCAAAATATGCTCCCCGCCCTTCACGGATGTTAAATTCGCGCAAGCTGTGAAATAGGTTAACGCCGCGAGTTGCACCGCCTTCTATTCTGTCCGATGGTAAGTTATTAATCGTGTCGGGAACTGTTCGCGAACTTTCTGTACCCAAGCTATTATCGGGGATGATTTGGGCGGCGCCCGGGAAAGGAAACAGCAGTAAAAATGCAAAAAATAGGGCGGAAGATTGGCGCTGCATCTTTGAAGTCTGGTTAATTTAATATGAGGAAAATAGCGAGGGATTAGCTAAAACGTGAAGATTACCTATTGAGGTACGCAAACACCCGTCGGTTTCGGATTGCGAAGAGATGCACCATTACTTGAATTATACGCTACCAGCGTTACTTTTCCTTGCTCATCTATTACCCAACCTTGAGCGGGAATAATTTCTGTGGGCCGCATTTCTATGGAAGCTCTTTGACCTTCTATGTGCTGACTTCCACCTACCGCTGGTTCCACCCAACTAAACTGGCTAGAATTGCTGCTGAGAACATCATTAGGACTGGGTGGTACTCCTCCTTTCCCAGTGACGGTAAATGCGCTCTCGGCTCCTTCGATGCAGGGATTTGCAGCAATTAACGCAGCAGAATTGACCACATTTTGCGGCAGTTCCACTAAACCTTGAGCGGGATTCACTCCAACAGAACTAAATGTAACACTACCTTGCAAAGCGGGGCCGGTACTTTGGGAAATCGCCGCAATATCGCTGGTAGCAATTAGAGAAGTAGGATTTACTTGTAAGGCAGTAAATTCAGCATCAGTCAGTCCTAAACTACTCCTGGCTTGTTCGCGGTTAAGGCTTGTAAAGCCAAAAATATTTGGTACATTGACCGTAACTTTACCACCTCTAGCTGTCCGAGCGTTAGCTGTAATATCACTATTTTCTCGCGGTAAAGATACCAAAATATCGCTTTTAATGTTGATATTTCCTCCGTCAGAAATACCTGCATCCGTGGTAATTCTGCTACCGCGCCGCAACTGTACATCTTGCGCCATGATATTAATATTTCCACCCCCGCCAGAGTCAGTTGTACCGTCAATACTAGCTTTATTATCCAAGGCAATTGAGTTAGCTATAACATTAATATTTCCAGCCCTTCCCGTTCCCAAAGCCTGAACATTCACCGTTGCACCATCCCGGACAATCAATTGATTAACATTCAAATTTAACGAACCGGCATTCGCCGTAGCATTAGGATTGACAAAGATAGATGTACTGCCAGCCGAAGCCTCAATTCTACTCCTGAAGCGACCGTTATTCCCAAGTCCTTGTACTTCTAAGCGTTCGGCATCAATTGTAATATTTCCCGCATCTGCTGCACCCAAAGAAGCAGCCGTAATTATTCCCCCATCCCGCAAAGTCAGTTTTGGTGTCGAGAGGTGGATATCTCCACCTGGAGCAGAGCTAAAAGTTTGAGTGGAAAAACCACTAGGTGCGAAACCCGCAGTGCCCAAAACTCCAGAAACGCCAATCGCTTCTATTGACTCTGAAGCTCTCACGGTTAAATTTCCTCCTGGGCCTCCACTCGTAGAACGCACGGATTCGCCAATATTTGCACCCGTGGATAAAGCAATTCCGGCTCCATTAGAAACAGTCAATCGTTTAGTTTCAATCGTAATATCTCCGGCTTTCCCATTACCATTGGCAGTGGTGGTGCCAATTATAGTTTGCGTTGTAGTTCCAGGGATTCCTCCCGACAATTCTACAGATTCAGAAGTTTTAATGACGATATTCCCTGATGCTCTATTACTACGGCTGAGGCTGAGGAGATAGCTACCATCGCGCATGATTAACCGCTGTGCTTCAAGATTGATGTTTCCGCCTTGACCGGTACTTACCTTTGTGGTTTCGTTGTTTAACAATGAACTGACAAACTCAACCGTGTTGGCGCGGATATTCAGATTTCCGCCATTTCCAGCACCTAGGGTGGCGGTACCGCCAACCACTCCATCGCGCAGCAGTAGCCGTCCAGTATGAATGTTAATGTCTCCGGCGGCTCCCCTGCCAACAGTACCAGAGTTCATAACAATTTGCGGGTCAAAAGGGTTGACTGTTCCTGAAGTCAAATATTGGTTGTAAAGCTTCTGATAGCCCTGAATTCCCAGCCCACTCATTTGTAATGAGTCAGTAGCGTGGAGGTTGATATCGCTCCCCTTGCCATCTCCCACTGTCGGGGTAAAAATTTGTGACCCTCTATCTACTCCCACATTTTGAGCATTGATGTCAATGCCTCTACCATCAATATTTCCCAGTGTTAGGCTATAAATTCCCGAACTACTAACGGTGACATTGCCAGCTCGGATGTCAATTTTTCCACCTCCTAATCCGCTGGTATTTATCAAGGCACTGTTCATTTCAATATTGCCGAAGTTCTGAATATTTCCGTAGTTTAAATTCAGACCTAAAGCTGTTGGTTCAAATTGTACTAAACCTGGACTTTTCACACTTCCCAGAAGGATTTGTCCGGTATAAGCTGTTAAATTTCCGCCTTGTAGTTGAATGTCACCGCCAATTAATGCTAAAGTTTGGCCGGGAGCTACTGCTAAACCAAGTTTGTTAGAAACAGGAATTTCTACGGGCAAGGGCGGTAAGGTTGGTGTGGGGCCGATTGCTTGGGAAGAGTTAACAATTGTGCCTGGATTTTCTCTAAATCTTAAACCCACAGGAATATTAATCGCTAACAATGGTACTGCATTAGAATTAGCTGCGCTAAATTCAAAGCCATTATCAAAGAGAACGCCACTACCAGTTGCACCAATAAATGAGCCGCGCAAATCTAACCGAGCATTGGGGCCAAAGACAATTCCTTTTGGGTTAATTAAAAACAGGTTACTGTTTCCTAAAACTCCCAGGGTTCCTAAAATATTAGAAGGGTTGCCACCAGTAACGCGGGTAAAAATATTGGCAATCCCGTTAGGATTGGCAAAATATGCTCCCCGCCCTTCACGGATGTTAAATTCGCGCAAGCTGTGAAATAGGTTAACGCCGCGAGTTGCACCGCCTTCTATTCTATCCGATGGTAAGTTATTAATCGTGTCGGGAACTGTGCGCGAACTTTCTGCACCCAAGCTATTATCGGGGATGATTTGGGCGACGGCGGGGAAAGGAAACAGCAGTAAAAATGCAAAAAATAGGGCGGAAGATTGGCGCTGCATCTTTGAAGTCTGGTTAATTTAATATTATAAAAATAGCGACGGGTTAGCTAAAACGTGAAGATTACCTATTGAGGTACGCAAACACCCGTCGGTTTCGGACTGCGAATAGATGCACCATTACTTGAATTATACGCTACCAGCGTTACTTTTCCTTGCTCATCTATTACCCAACCTTGAGCGGGAATAATTCCTGTTGGCGAAGACTCAGGAAGAAACGCATTGCCAATACCACCCGGCGGCAATCTATCAGTTAAATGCGGCAGCGTTTCCGCTGTTGAACTTCTGCCGGCTCCCGGTTCGACCCAGTTAAACTGACTAGAATCGCTGCTGAGGACATCATTAGGGTTTACAGGTACTCCTCCTTTACCAGTAATTGTAAACTCGTTTTCTGCCCTTTCTGTGCAGGGATTAGGGGCAATTAAAGTCGTTGTATTGACAACATCTTGCGGCAATTCTACCAATCCTTGAGCCGGATTAACTCCCGAATTGCTAAACGTTACCGCCCCTTGCAAAGCCGGACCAGCTTGTTGGGAAATGGCTGCAATGTCGCTAGTGGGAATTAAAGAAGTAGGATTAACTTGTAAGCTAAAAAATTCAGCGTCAGTGAGTCCTAAACTACTTCTAGCTCGATCGCGATTCACGGCTGTAAAACCAAATATATTCGGTACATTAACCGCCACTTGCCCTCCCCTAGCTGTCCGAGCATTAGCGGTAATATCGCTATTTTCATTGGGTAAAGTCACCAAAATATCGCTTTTAATGTTGATATTTCCACCATCAGAACTACCCGCATCGGTGGTAATTCTGCTGGCGCGCCGCAACTTAATGTCTCGCCCTTGGATGTTTATATTTGCCCCTGTGCCAGATACTGTTGTACCATCAATGCTGGCTTTGTTATCTAGATCGATTGAGTTGGCAACAACATTAATATTACCAGCACGACCACTTCCGAAACTCCGTACACCAACCGTTGACCCATTGCGAAGAATCAACCGATCAGTATTTAGATTCACTGAACCCGCATTCGCCGTAGCCTTAGAATTAGTGAAACTAGGAGTAAAACCAACAGAAGCCAGAATTTGGCTGTTAAATAGACTGGAATTATTACCCAGAACTTCTATACGCGCTGCATCAATCGTAATATTTCCCGCATCTCCCGTGCCTAAAGATGACGTAGAAATAGATCCCCCTTTCCCCAGAGTCAGCACCCGCGTAGAAATGTGGATATCTCCTCCCCGACTAAAGGAAGCTGTTTCAGCGTTGAGGAAGCTACCAATTTGATATCCAACCGCCGAAACTCCAGAAATGCCTGCTATTTCTATCGAATCCGTAGCTCTAATTGTGATATTACCTCCTGGCCCCCCATTCGCTCCAAACAATGGGTTGGCAACAATTGCACCCGTACCCGCGCTAATTCCACCGCCATCAGAAATAATCAACCGTTTCGTGTCGATATTAATGTCCCCAGCTTTCCCCTGCTGACCAATTGTAGTTGTACCAATGAAAGTTGGCTGGATACTTCCATTAGGTGTACGTAAGATTTCTACTGATTCAGATGCTTGAATGTTGATATTTCCTGATGCTTTATCATTACGGGTCTGACTGATTAAAGCAGAGCCATCCCGCACGATTAACTTTTCTCCCTCAAAGGTTATATTTCCTCCACTGCCTGTACTCCCTTTAATTGGCCCGTTGTTGATTGCAGAACCAACCAGATCAAAAACTCTGGCACGGATAGTCATATTTCCGCCATTAGCAGAACCCAAGGTAGAACTACTTATGACACTCCCATTTTCTATCAGTAGCCGCCCGGTATCAATTGTGATGTCTCCTGCTGCTCCATTACCACCAGTGCCACTACTTAGAATAATTTGCAGATCGAAGGGGTTTACCGAACCAACTCTTGCAAACTGAAGAACAAACCTGTTAAAGCTATCAAATCCAATCCCACTGAGTTCTACTGAGTCAGTAGCGCTGATGTTTACAGCGCCTCCCCTACCTGTTCCCAATGTCTGAGTAAAAATTTGCGCCCCCCCCTGTACTCGCAAGTTTTGGGAATTGATGTCAATGCCTCTACCATCAATATTTCCCAGTGTTAGGCCAAAAATTCGCCCACCGTTGACGGTGACATTTCCACCTCGGATGTCAATTTTTCCACCTCCTAATCCGCTGGTATTTATCAAGGCACCGTTGATTTCGATATTGCCAAAGTTCTGAATATTTCCGTAGTTTAAATTCACACCTAAAGCTGTTGGTTCAAATTGCACTAAACCTGGAGTTTTGACGCTACCAAGTAATATTTGTCCGGTATAAGCTGTTAAATTTCCACCTTGGAGTTGAATGTCTCCGCCAATTAATGCTAAAGTTTGGCCGGGAGCTACTGCTAAACCAAGTTTGTTAGAAACAGGAATTTCTACGGGCAATGGCGGTAAGGCTGGTGTTAGACCAATTGCTTGCGAAGAGTTAACAATTGCACCCGCATTTTCTCTAAATCTCAAACCCACAGGAATATTAATCGCTAACAATGGCACTGAATTAGAATTAGCTGCACTAAATTCAAACCCATTATCAAAGAGAACGCCACTACCAGTTGAACCGATAAATGAGCCGCGCAAATCTAACCGAGCATTGGGGCCAAAGACAATTCCTTTTGGGTTAATTAAAAACAAGTTACTGTTTCCCAAAACTCCCAGAGTTCCTAAAATATTAGAAGGGTTGCCACCAGTAACGCGGGTGAAGATGTTGGCAATTCCGCTGGGATTGGCAAAATATGCTCCCTGGCCTTCACGGATGTTGAATTCACGCAAGCTGTGAAAAAGGTTAACGCCACGAGTTGCACCGCCTTCTATTCTGTCCGATGGTAAGTTATTAATCGTGTCGGGAACTGTGCGCGAACTTTCCGGCCCCAGGGTATTATCGGGGATGATTTGAGCGATGGCGGGGAAAGGACACAGCAGAAAAAATGCAAAAAATAGGGCGGAAGATTGGCGGAGCATCTTTTAAGTGGGGTTAATTTAGTATGAGGAAAATAGCGAGGGGTTAGCTCAAACGTGAAGAGTACCTATTGAGGTACGCAAACACCCGTCGGTTTCGGACTGCGAAGAGATGCAACACCACCAGCATTATAGGCTACCAGCGTCACTTGTCCTCGATCGTCCATTACCCAACCTTGAGCAGGAATAATTTCTGTTTGCCGAACTTCTATGGATGTTATGAGGCCTTCTACTTGCTGACTTTCACCTACCGCTGGTTCCACCCACGGCAACGGTTCTCCTGCGCTGCTGAGAACTTCATTAGGACTCGGTGGCAATCCCCCCCGCCCCGTCACAGTAAACTCGTTCTCGGCCCCTTCGATGCAGGGATTTGCAGCAATTAACGCAGCCGGATTGACCACATTTTGCGGCAGTTCCACTAAACCTTGAACGGGATTCACTCCAACAGCACTAAATGTTACCGCCCCTTGCAAAGCCGCGCCGCCACTTTGGGAAATCGCGGCGATGTCGCTGCTAGGAATTAGAGAAGTAGGACTTACTTGCAACGCTGCAAATTCGGCGTCAGTCAGTCCTAAACTACTCCTGGCTTGTTCGCGGTTAAGGCTTGTAAAGCCAAAAATATTTGGTACATTTACCGCAACTTTACCACCTCTAGCTGTCCGAGCGTTAGCTGTAATATCGCTATTTTCTCTTGGTAAAGCTACCAAAATATCGCTATTAATTCTGATATTTCCTCCGTCAGAAATACCTGCATCCGTGGTAATTCTGCTACCGCGCCGCAACTGGATATCTCGCGCTTGGAGGTTAACATTTCCTCCACCGCCAGAGTCAGTTGTACCGTCAATGCTGGCTTTATTCTCTAGGGCAATTGAGTTAGCTACAATGTTAATATTGCCAGCCCTTGCCGTGCCTAAAGACTGAACATTAACCGTTGCGCCATCCCGGACAATCAATTGATTAACATTCAAATTCAACGAACCCGCATTCCCCGTAGCGTTGGGATTGACAATAGTATAAGCGCTGCCAGTCGCAGCCTCAATTTTACTTCTGAACCTACCGTTACTCGCGATGCCTTGCACTTCTACGCGATCGGCATCAATTGTAATATCTCCTGCATCTGCTGCACTCAAAGAACCCGAAGTAATAACGCCCCCATCCCGCAGAGTGAGCATGGGTGTCGAGAGGTGGATATCTCCACCTCGACCAAAACTTGAAGTTTGAGTGCCAAGAGCACTCGGTGCGAAGCCCGCATTCCCCAAAACTCCAGACACACCACTAAGTTGTATCGACTCTGAAGCTCTCACAGTTAAATTTCCTCCTAGCCCCCCACCCGTATAAAATACAGCTTGGCCAATAATCGCACCTGTTGATAAAGTAATTAGGGCTCCATCAGAAACACTCAGCCGCTTAGTGTCGATCGTAATATCCCCGGCTTTCCCATTCCCATCGAAAGAGTTCGTGCCGAGTACAGTTTGCGCCGTACTTCCAGGGAGACTCCCCGACAATTCTACAGATTCACTCGCTTTAATCGCGATATTCCCCGATGCTCCATCACTGCGGGTGATGCTGACGAGATTGGAACCATCGCGCATGATTAACTGTTGTGCCTCAACTGTTATGCTTCCACCTTGACCGGTACTTCCCTTCGTTGTTCCGCTGCTGAGCGCAGAACTGATAAGCTCGACGGTGTTAGCGCGGATATTCAGATTTCCGCTATTTCCAGCACCAAAGGTATTGGTACCGCCCACTACTCCATCGCGCAGCAGCAGCCGTCCGGTGTCAATGTTAATGTCTCCGGCGGCTCCACTTCCAGCAGTCGCAGCGTTTAGAACAATTTGCGGGCCAAAGGGGTTGAGGGTTCCAGATGTCAGATATAGGCTGTAAAACTGCTGATACCCTTCAATTCCTAAGCCGAGCATTTTTACTGAGTCAGTAGCGTGAATGTTGATACTGCTTCCTTTTCCATCTCCTAGTGTCGGACTGAGAATTTGCGACCCCCCCTCTACTCGCAAGTTTTGGGCATTAATATCAATCCCCCTACCATCAAGATTTCCTAGTGTCAATCCTATAAGTCCCGAACGGCTAACACTAACATTTCCACCTCGGATGTCAATTTTTCCACCTCCTAATCCGCTGGTATTTATCAAGGCACCGTTGATTTCGATATTGCCAAAGTTCTGAATATTTCCGTAGTTTAAATTCACACCTAAAGCTGTTGGTTCAAATTGTACTAAACCTGGACTTTTCACACTTCCCAGAAGGATTTGTCCGGTATAAGCTGTTAAGTTTCCTCCTTGGAGTTGAATGTCACCGCCAATTAATGCTAAAGTTTGGCCGGGAGCTACTGCTAAACCAAGTTTGTTAGAAACAGGAATTTCTACGGGCAATGGCGGTAATGCTGGTGTTAGACCAATTGCTTGCGAAGAGTTAACAATTGCACCCGCATTTTCTCTAAATCTCAAACCCACAGGAATATTAATCGCTAACAATGGCACTGAATTAGAATTAGCTGCACTAAATTCAAAGCCATTATCAAAGAGAACGCCACTACCAGTTGAACCGATAAATGAGCCGCGCAAATCTAACCGAGCATTGGGGCCAAAGACAATCCCTTGTGGGTTAATTAAAAACAAGTTACTGTTTCCCAAAACTCCCAAAACACCTAAAATATTAGAAGGATTGCCACCCGTAACGCGGGTAAAAATATTCGCTATTCCGTTAGGATTGGCAAAATATGCTCCTCTGCCTTCACCCACATTAAATTCTCGTAAACTGTGAAATAAATTTAGTCCGCGAGTTGCACCGCCTTCTATTCTGTCCGATGGTAAGTTATTAATCGTGTCGGGAACTGTTCGCGAACTTTCTGTACCCAAGCTATTATCGGGGATGATTTGGGCGACGGCAGGGAAAGGACACAGCAGAAAAAATGCAAAAAATAGGGCGGAAGATTGGCGGAGCATCTTTTAAGTGGGGTTAATTTAGTATGAGGAAAATAGCGAGGGGTTAGCTCAAACGTGAAGAGTACCTATTGAGGTACGCAAACACCCGTCGGTTTCGGACTGCGAAGAGATGCAACACCACCAGCATTATAGGCTACCAGCGTCACTTGTCCTCGATCGTCCATTACCCAACCTTGAGCGGGAATAATTTCTGTTTGCCGAACTTCTATGGATGTTATGAGGCCTTCTACTTGCTGACTTTCACCTACCGCTGGTTCCACCCACGGAAACGGTTCTCCTGCGCTGCTGAGAACTTCATTAGGACTCGGTGGCAATCCCCCCCGCCCCGTCACAGTAAACTCGTTCTCGGCCCCTTCGATGCAGGGATTTGCAGCAATTAACGCAGCAGGATTGACCACATTTTGTGGCAGTTCCACTAAACCTTGAGCCGGATTCACTCCAACAGCACTAAATGTTACCGCCCCTTGCAAAGCCGCGCCACCACTTTGGGAAATCGCGGCGATGTCGCTGCTAGGAATTAGAGAAGTAGGACTTACTTGCAACGCTGCAAATTCGCCGTCACTGAGCCCCAACCTGCTTCTGACTTGTTCGCGACTCGTTGCTGTAAAACCGAAGACATTGGGGACATTGATATTGACGCGGCCGCCGCCTGCTGTGCGGGCGTTGGCTGTAATGTCGCTGTTTTCTTGCGGGAGGGCGACAAGAATGTCGCTGTTGATGTTGATATTGCCGCCGTCCGAAGTGCCTGCATCGGTGGTAATTTGGCTGTTGCGGCGCAACTGGATGTCTCGCGCTTGCAGGTTAATATTTGCTCCTGTACCGGATACAGTCGTACCGTCAATCATCGCTTTGTTGTCAAGAGCGATCGAATTTGCGACAACATTGATATTACCAGCGCGTCCCGTTCCGGTAGCCTGCACCGTCACTGTAGCTCCATCTCGGACAATTAGTCGATCGGCATTCAGATTCAACGAACCGGCATTTGCCGTAGCATTGGAATTAGTACCGAATGTCTTGCCCACCGAAGCATCAATTGTACTGACAAACAAACCGTTATTTCCGCTGCCGCTGACTGAAATGCGATCGGCATTAACAGTAATATTCCCCACATCTCCAGAGCCCAAAGAACTCGTAGAAACTATCCCCCCATCCCGCACAGTCAGGCTTGGCGTATCAATCCGAATATCCCCGCCCCGACTCGAACTCAAAGTTCCAGAAGTCAATCCACTCGCATTCTGAATTCCGCTGCTCAAAAGTTGAGAAATTCCTGAAATTTCTACTGATTCAGTAGCCCTAACGGTTAAGTTTCCAGCAGGCCCCCCATCCCTTGAAAACAAAAACCTGCCCACTAAAACACCCGTTCCTACTGTAAACGCCGAACCCCCAGAGAGGCTCAACCGCTTAGTATCGACGTTAATATTCCCCGCCCTGCCGTTTGAGCTGATACTCAGCGTGCTGATTCCGGTTGACACAACTGTTGGCGGGCCAGTGTTAGACAATTCTACTGATTCAGCAGCTTTAATGTTGATATTCCCCGACGGGCCGCTGCTGTAACTTGTAGTACCCAGAAGAGAACCGTCGCGCATAATTAATCTGGCGACATCAACACTAATACTTCCTCCCGCACCGGTACTTTCTTTAGCTGTCCCGTTGTTAATTCCCGAACCCACCATCTCAAAAGTATTGGCGCGAATGATTAAATTTCCGCCATTTCCACCACCAAAAGTGATGCCACTACCTACTACGCCATTGTTGAATAGCAGGCGGCCGGTGTCGATCGTAATATCCCCCCCCGAACCAGCGCCAGCACTAGCATTCAACAGCACAAATAGCGGGTCAAATGGGTCTGTAGTTCCCGATACCAAATATTTAATTGCAACCTGTTGATAGCCCTCAACTCCCAGCCCGCTCATTTCTACTGAATCAGCAGCCCGGAAGTTAATATGGCCTCCTGCACCATCTCCTAGAGTCAGGGTAGAAAATTGCGTTCCGTTTTCCACCCGCAACTTTTGAGCGCTGATATCGATACCTCTACCATCAATATTTCCCAGTGTCAGCGCATAAATTCGCGCACCGCTGAGGGCGACATTTCCACCTTTTAACTCTACTCGGCCACCACCGGTACCGCTGGTGTTGATGAGTGTTCCATCGGATATTTGAATATTGCCAAAGTGCTGAATATTGTCATAATTAACAGTTAAATTACCCTGCTGAACAACAGCAGGGGTTAGTGCAAAATTAACTAAACCCGGACTGGCGACGCTACCGAGTAAAATTTGTCCGCCGCTGGCGGTTAAATTGCCGCCTGGGATTTGGATGTCGCCGCCAATCAGTGCTAAAGTTTGACCGGGATCTACTGCTAAACCCACTCGATCGCTAATTGGGATTGGCACAGCAGAGACTGGCAGGTTTACCTTTCCTACAGCCGTCGATTGATTGACAATTGCACCGGGATTGTCTCTAAATCTTAAACCAACGGGAATATTAACTGTTAACAGCGCAGATGTTTGCGGGTTTTGGCTGCTGAATTCAAAGCCGTTATTAAACACAATGCTGTCAGCCGTGGAACCGATAAAGGAACCGCGCAAATCTAACCGCGCATTCGGCCCGAATATAATTCCTTTTGGATTAATTAAAAATAAGTTGCCGTTTCCTAAAACTCCCAGAGTTCCTAAAATATTTGAGGAGTTTGGGCCCGTAACGCGGGTGAAAATGTTGGTAATTCCGCTGGGATTGTCAAAATAAGCTCCCCGCCCTTCACGGATGTTAAATTCGCGCAAGCTGTGAAAGAGGTTAACGCCGCGAATTGCGCCACCAGTGATTCTATCTGAGGGTAAGTTGTTGATTGTATCGGGAACTGTGCGCGAACTTTCCGGGCCCAAAGTGCCGTCTGGGGTGATTTGGGCGATCGCACTTCCGGGAAAAAGGCACAAATAACAACTCAAAAGTAAAAGGTAAGTCCATCCTGAAATATAGCGCTTTTCAGTTGAGGTAAGTAGAGATATCTGGTAGGAACACGGCCCGGCTAAGGCGTGAATGCTTAAGACAAAAATCCCTAATAAATGTTGCTTGTAGTCGAGTCTATCTTCCCCCACTTCATGGGGAATCAGGGGCAGGGCGGTTTCATTCTTGGTAGGGGCCGTGCCCCCGTGCCGGCCCTTTTGGGCTGAAACCCCCATTCGATGGTTGGTGGCGGGGGTAGGCACGGGGGCACTACCCCTACAAAAACCTCGTTTTTGGTGAGAATGAAACAGCCCTGGAATTAGGGGGGCGTTAAGAAGATTTATTGTCTCCCCTTTATTAAAGGATCGACACTTATATAAAAACAAGAGATACGGTAGGTTGGGTCTTAAATTTTCACATCTTGGCACAGTCTTGTCGCTACTGTATTTCAGATAGTTGAAAACTGCTGTATAGTATTGGTCTCGGTCTTTTAGTCCGTTAAATTTGGGTAATTGCCAGAAGTAGAGATATGGGAAAACCATAATTAACCTTTTGTTAGCTGACAAAGGCGAGAAATTTTAAAGAATTGGCTATTTTCTGGTCATCGGCATTGGTGACAACTTAAGCCTCTAGCCCAAGCGTATTGTTTTATGAACGGGCTCTCCGGCCCGTTCCACAAGAAAAAATCTACTCTTTGTGGAACAGGCATCTTGCCTGTTCTTGAGAATGGTGCAATATCTCAGTTGTAACTGACATCTTGCAGCAATATCAATAAGAGGATTTTTCGTGGGGTCGGGCGGGTTTATAGAACCTATT
>NZ_JAUBPT010000159.1:0-18648 GCF_036700905.1 Microcoleus sp. S13_C3
GGTTTCTAGCATAAATGGTTGGTGAAACCCGCCCCTACGATGGGCTGTAGGGGCGGGTTTTACCAATAATATTTGAGGCCCGCAAACAATTTATATAAACCCGCCCCCACACAACCGATAATCTAGATTAACCTTTACTGCGCTCGAAATAAGGCTACAATCTGCTAGAAATTAGCTGGTTCGGGCGATAATTCTGATTCCCCAAAATGCGTTGATTCCGAGTCAGCGGGCAACTCATTATCTGCGACAGTAATTTCTAGTTTAAATCCTAACGCTTCCAGCAGTTCTACCAAACTGTAAATTTCCGAACCGCCGCTTTCAGTCAGCATCTTGTCGAGTTTTTCGTGATGTTCTTTTGCTGAATCAGAAAGAGCATTCATCCTGATTTTAGCCTCAATTACCTTTCTGATGGCATTTCTCAGGAGTGCGGGTTCAGGGTCTTTTTCTTCCAAGATAGCCCCGATAAAACCACCAGCGTGTTCGGCATCTTTGAGAGATTCAATTAGGGACTCGCGGTAGCTATCGCTGGTAGGCATTTTCATTTCTTTCATAGTCTGCCGAATACTCCTTCGCTTTGAGAATATCTTGTTCTTGGGTACTTTTATCCCCACTACAGAGCAGAAGCACAATTGTCGCTCCTATTTGTCTAAAATAAATCCGGTAGCCAGGGCCGTAGTTAATCCTGAGTTCGCAGACACCATCTCCGACTGACTTATAATCCCCCAGATTGCCGAGACTAACTCGCTCAAGCCTTGCATCAACCTTAACTTGGGCTTTTCCATCTCGTAGGGCGTAGTACCACTCTAAGAAAGGAATTCTGCCATCCGGTCGGATGGGGAGCATCTCATATTTGTAAAAATACTTCTTCTGGCTCCTTCCTTCTGGCTCCTTCCTTCTGCCTCTTTCCTTCTGCCTCCTGCCTCCTGCCTCCTGCCTCAAAACTCCAATTTCTAGCGGAGGGCTGCAAAGGTGAGATGCTCCCGTCGGATGTAACGTCTAATTTCCCTGGGTTGTACTTCCATGATTTTATCGTACTTGATTAACAATTTGTATAATAGGGCGATCGACAGTGCATTAAGTCGGCAAATCATACTTAAGACAGAGGTATTCGATAGACAAAATAGTAAACCTTGTTTCAGGAAACACAGTTTAAATCAAACAGGGCATTGTGAATGAATTTTAAATCGCTCGCAAAAACCAATCTACTATTCGGCAGCCTGATAATTAGCCTCGGATTGCAATCACTTCCAGCAGCAGCGCAATCAGTCACCGACGCGCAAGTTTCCGCCCTTGTAGAAGCGCTGCGACAAGCCGCCCCGCCACAAGCAGCAAATGACGGAATGTACAGTCAGTGGCAAGTTTTACCCAACAATATTTCCCGCTGGGCAAAATTCTGTACCAAACAAGATTTAACACCCCAACAATTTGAGGCCGACGCCACAAAAGCCAAATCAATTGTTACCTGTATCGTGGGCGATTTGCTGCGCGACGAATACAAAGCTAGCAGCAACAATGAATTAACCGCTGTACGCCGCGCCGCTTGCTGGTGGATGACAGGGGACTCCGCAGCTTGTAAAAGTGGCGCAACTGCTACTTATGCCGATAAAGTTATCAGCGTTTACCAGAAGCAGCGGCCTAAAAAGTAAAGTTTGTGCTGAGGAAATTTAGATTTTTTTGACCGCAGATGGACGCAGATTAACGCAGATGAATGGCGAGGGGTTTCATTCCCCCATCGCCAATTCATCTTCTTTTAAAGTAACTGTTAGCCTAAATCCTAACGCATCCAATAACGCGATCAAAGTGTAAATTTCAGAAGCGCCATTTTCCGAAAGCATTTTATCGAGTTTCTCGTGATGTACTTTAGCTTGCTTTGAAAGATTGTTCCCCAGCAAACCTGCATCAATTACGTCTTGAATTTCGGCCCGCAGCAGTTGAGAATCCGGTGATTCTGCTTCTAAAGCCACACTCAGGTAAGCCGCAGCTTCTGCGGGGTTTTTTAGAGATTCAATTCGTGCATTCAGCCAGCTATCACTGGTTTGCGCTATCGCGTTTTTCATATTCTGCACTTATAGTATAACCCCCACAGAACTAAGGCAAAAAAAATGGTTTATATCAAGTTCAGTTAATTGCTTATAACAATCGGCCGGGCGGGTTTATGAGATTGTCAGTTTTAGGCAATTATTATTGGTGAACCCGCCCCTACAGAAATTATATCTATTTAAGTGAGCCTGATATTACGCGCGAATTATAGCGGTAAGGTACGCACTGTCCACCCTCCATATACTACCAACAAAATTATCGGTAAGTAAGCTGAATTATCCCTTTTCTGCCTGACTTACGATCAACTTTTGCACGCTGGCTAAAGCTCGATTTAATTCATAACTTTTTCTTTCTGAATTCTGCAAAAAAGCCTGCTGTTCTTCCTCAATCATTAACACATCCTGCCGCACCAAACCATCTAATAACTTTTGAGCAGCGCCGAAACAACTATCTTTGATAAACTTGCGAAACCAAACAGGCAATTTGTGCAGCCGCCAAAACGCATTTAATGAGGTAAAATGAATTAAATAAGCACGAGTTGCTGTCTCGCTTACCGGACAAACCAAGCAGTAAATCTTAAAATCGCTTCCCAAAGTTGAAACCCAGTGCGGGTAAATATAGCTCACATCCAGCGGTTCCGGGTGCAGTCGGCGCAAAGATTTAAAAAATAACTGAGAAATTGACCAGATTTTATCTATTTTGTAATAACTTTGTGCCTGATAGCGAGCCGTTACTTGATGCTCGTTTTCTTCTAAAGTATCTAACACAGGATTTGCCCAAGCTTGCCAATCATCGTGCAAGTGTCCGTGGTACATATCCATCAAGTTTTCAATTAAAAATGAATAGTGTGCCTGACAGTCGATGACTGAAACAGTGGCAATATAATTGAGATGTTCCCACTCTGGCAAATCCAGTAAATTAGTTTTTTCTGCTTGCGTTTCGTCGCCGGGAAACAGCCAGATAAAACCGTTTTGTTCCTGGACTGGGTAGGAGCGAATTTTGCAGTTAGGTAGCTTTTGATTTTCTGCTAAATAATCGACTTCGGCGCATTCACCGCTTGCATTTAACCGCCATCCGTGGTAAGCACATTCGATTAAATCGCCTTTAACTCGGCCGTGGCTGAGTTTAACTTGCCGGTGCGGACATCTATCTTCTAAAGCGTTGATTTTGCCTGCACTGTCGCGGAAAAGTACGATCGCCCGATTCCAGATTTTAGCAGCTAGCGGCTGAGTTTGCACCTCGGTGCTGCGGGCGATTGCATACCAGCGATCGAGATTAATACCCAACTCGCGGATGTGAGTTTTTTCTCCCCTTGCAGATTCCGATTTTATCGCGTTGTTTTGCATTACAAATATTCCCAAATTACGCCCATAAAACAACCCAATTTTACAAAATAACAGCCCGGAAAGCAACGACCGTAAATTTTTCTAAATCTCCGTTCTGACAAATACCTATCGCTAGCTAAATGTTTCAACCACCCAGGCGACAATCGAAATTTTAATAATCTTAAAGCATTGCGAAATCCGTAGGTAGAACAGTCGGGCTTAAAATCTCTCGCTGCACCTAATATGTAGCCTATTGTAGCAGGTGTCTCGACTTCGGATATATTATCTAGAAAGACGATTTTTCCGTGCGGATTTAACAATTTTTTAATTGCATGGAGGGCAGCGGGAAGGTTTGGCAGGTGGTGGAAAGTTGCAGAACTAACTATTAAATCAAATTGGCGATCGATCGCTAATTGACTGGCATCCATTTGGATGTATTCGATATTGGGGGCTGAGCGTTTTTGACGGGCGATGTCCAGCATTTTTGCTGATAAATCGACGGCCACTACATTATCGTAATACTGGGCTAATTCAAAAGCAAGAATTCCCGAACCGCAGCCAATATCTAATACTGCACCTTTGCTGGTCGATAGATTTTTAATAAAGAAATCGTTCTGGCTTTGCAAGGTGGCAGCGAAATCGTATTCTGTTGCAAAAGCATCAAACATTACAGATTTATTGCGAATTTTGCAGTTACTCTTCAGCATTTATTATTGCTTTATACTCATTCAATAATATTTTAACCGCAGATCCACCCCCCTCAACGCAGATATTTTTTTTGTTCGCAAGCTCTGCCTTTTATCTTCCGGGAAACCACACCCACAAACCTTAACTCATCTTAACAAAAGAATGTAACTGTAGGAAACCTCCAAACCCTTATTTAATCAGTCATTCTCATTCCTTAAAATCTAAAATCTAAAATCTAAAATCTAAAATCTAAAAAGGTATGACAGGGGGCGGGTTTCACCGAGGATAGCAGCCGATAATTGACGATTTATAAAACCCGCCCCGCTGGAAACCTTAGATTTTTAAGACGCCTTCGGGATTCACGGTCAAGAGCGATCGCCTCTGCAAACCCTCCTGAGAGAAAATAGCATTAGCTGCCAACAAACCGCTGCTAACCGCCCTTTCCATTAAACCGCAAGGAAACGGCATTTTCACCCAATCTCCCGCAAACAAAAGATTCGGAACAGCGCAGCAAGTTTCTGGTCTTTCCGCATAACTACCGGGCGGATATCCAGAGAAATTCTTTTGATTTACCAATTCCCGGTGTAGCATATTTGCCTCTTTTAATTCGGGTACAATTTCGTACAATTCTTGCTCAAAAGTAGCCAGTAAAACTTCCTGGTTCGGAAATTCCTTCTCCTTGTAACAATAAGCGTGCAGTTCCACTACACTACCGCCAGTTTTCTGATTCCACTCGATGAACTGATCCTGAATTTTGTGGTAAAGCGTAATGCTATCAGTCAGTTTATAGCCGGAAAGCGAACTGAAATTGCTGTGTTCCCAGGGAAATTCGCGATCGAACCAAAAACGGCCCACCGCAAACGGATCGGCTATTTTCAAGCTCTCGATCCGGCTGTGCACCTGCGGATTCACCTCACCGGTAGCCAAACTAAACAAATGCTGCATCCCCGGAACATCGGCCGCCAAAACATAATAATCAGCCTTCAATGTTTCTCCCAAATTTTGCGGCTGCGATTGGTTAACCGCTGCTGCTAACTGTATTTCATCGGCTTTTTCATCGACTACCTTAAATCGAGGCAAATCCCGCTGAGCAGGCCCGCTCACAACTCGCCCTTCGGCATCAAAAACTGCCCCGTGACAAGGACAGTGAAATTGACCGTCGTTTTGTTTCTGAACTGTGCAGCCTTGGTGAGTGCAGCTCAGAGAAATTGCCTCTTTTCCCGACGGTGCGGCGGCAAATACGCTGTCCCCAGCGCCGAAATATTCGGTAGAGTTGCTGTCAGTTAACAGCGCGTTTCGCTTCACCCAAAAAGGTATTTTACTTTGCACGTCTCCAGACTGGTAACTCAGAGAATCAATCTTGCCGTTTTCCCAGCGAATTTCACTGACTGCGACATCTGTCAATACTTTGCCGCCTTTGCTTTCAATGGATCTGGCAATAGGCTGCACCAAACTCGTGCCCATATCTTGCCGCGTACCGTTGAAGGCTAAACCCTCTGGATTTCCGAAAAAGTAAAAGTGGAAAAATTGCATTAATTCTCCCGCGCTCAATTCGTCGGGAGCGTTGAGGCTGGACTTGGCAAAAGGCAGAAAATACAAGTCATAAAGCCCGCGCGGAAATTCACCTTTTACCCAGTCTGCAACTGATATATTGTCGAGTCTATCAAAAGTTTTTTGAGTTTGAAAACCGCCTATTTCTCGAAATACTTCCCAGTGAGCGGGTTTTGTCAGATTGATTCCCCACTTGAGCCGATTGGGAGAAGATATCCCCAAGTCAACTATATTCCAGGGAAAAGCTGAATGGTTGGGACGGAAAACTTCGGGTTTGTATTTGCCGTCTCGAAACAGAACGGCGTAGGATTCTAAAGATACAAAGTTATCGGTAATTTCTAGTTCTTCAACCACACTTTTGAGGTTGTAGTATTGCGGAAAAAAACCGTGGAAACCGTGTTCCATCATAAAAGTTTCGTTCCCGACTTGTATCGGCCAACTAGCAATTTTGCCGCCGAGTTGGGGCGATTTGTCCAGCAGCGTCACGGCGAAACCCCGCTGACTGAGTTCGTAAGCACAGGCAAGCCCGGCCAAGCCTGCGCCTACAACTGCAACGGTTTTGCGGTTATTCAGCATTCGCGGCAAGTCAAGAGAATCTTGCACAAAAACGGCGGGCTCTGGCTTGGAAAACCGAGAGTAGCCCAGCAGCCCGCCTGCGGCACCGACTCCGAGGAATTTGAGGGCGGTGCGTCGAGAAACTGGTTGGGATAGCGGTGAATTGGTTGATTGACTCATCAGCGGTACGCGGTAACGGGCTTTAAACACAAATACGCCATAAGGCATATATCATAGACCGAAAGCAGGATATGTGAAGAAATACTAAGACACATTCCTCAGTCCGATCGCGATCGCACCGTGCCAAGTTCGATCGCACACAATGTATAGCGGAAAAAATAAGGCTTTAGTTATCTAGGAGATAACCAAGAATCAAGAAGGAACAAGCGATCGACCCCATAGCGTAAAATCCTCTAAATAATTAAGTGTTTTTATTGATGTTTCTCAACTCTTGACAACCACTGCCAATGATGTTAAAAAACTAGGAGATTTTCAGGCAAAATCTTAGGCAAAAGGCAGTCTCGGCGAATTGTACGAAATAACCGGGCAGATATCCAAGGCAAAACAATTAATCAGTCGAGCTTTAAGTAAGTTGACGCGAAAAAACCCAACTATTTTAAAACAAGTAAATACAGAGAATATATCTACTGAAATCACTCTATATATGGTCGCTCGATTCATGATATTCCTCATTCAACACCAAGACCAAACCCGATTCAAGCTGAGAAGTGCGGATGTGCCGCAAAAATTCAAAAATGCCCGTAGCTAATGCCGGTTAAACTCACATCTTGCACCCTTCTTAAGAACGGGCAAGATGCCCGTTCCACAAAAGATGAATTTTTTGTGGAACAGACCGGAAAGCCTGTTCATAAAAGGATTATTGAGAATGGTGCAACATCTCAGTTAAATGTACCTGGCTGCTATGTAAAAAACAGGACTGACTTGAAGAAACCGGGTTTTTGCGTAAGTCCTGTTTATGCAAAACCCCTGGATAATTTACAAACTTTTACATAAATCGTGCATTTCTTGCTGCGGGGAGTCGGTTGGTGCTGGTATCCACACCCTACGGTAGATATTTGGGGTTGGTCTTGAATGCTAGACTTGTGCCGCGATCGCTAGCCCAGTCAAAATTTCCACCCACATCCCAACTTTTGCCAACTGCTGCCGCCAACGGCGCCTTTAACCGCCCGAAAATCATGCACTACCAATCCCAGCAGCAACGCTTAAAACACACGAATCAGAAAAAAATTAAAAAAGCTATTTTTTACTGTTTGATAGCAATATTTTTCTGCTGGAGCACGGCGAACCTCGCTACCATTGCCCAAAACACAGGCCAGGGCGGGCTTAACGGGCAAGAAATGAGAAATTTGCTTGATCGGGGAAACCTCACCGAAGCCGTAACCCGAATCGAACAAGACTGGGAAGAAGACTATCAAAAATACTTTGAACAAGACTTTGAAACCCGTGCGAAAACCGCCGAAGCAATATCAAAAACTCTCTCCCGCCTAGCAGTTCAAACAAAGAAAAAACCAGCTTTAATTTACGCTATCCCGCGCACCGACCAACTAGAATTAATCTTAATATTACCCGATAGCCCGCCCATTCTCCACAGCGTCCCAGAAGCCAAACAAGAGAAACTGCTCTCAGTAGTTCAAGAATTCGGCAGCGAAATCACCAACCCCGTAAAAATCAACACCACCACCTATCTAGAACCAGCGCAACAACTATACAAATGGATAGTTGCACCCCTAGAAACAGATTTGCAAACAGCAAAAATTGAAACCTTGCTGTTCTGCGTCGGCGCCGGTTTACGAACCGTACCCCTAGCAGCAATGCACGACGGAAAGCAATTTCTCATCCAAAAATACAGCCTCGCCCGCATCCCCGCCTTCAAACTCACAGACATCAATTACGCCGACCTCAGAAACGTGCAAGTCCTAGCAATGGGAGCCTCAGATTTCGCAGAAACAGCGAACAAAGAACCGCTGCCAGCAGTTCCATTAGAACTAGGCGCGATCGCCCGACAGTGGCCCGGTAAATCCTTTCTCAACCAAGACTTCACCATAGTAAACTTGCAATCCCAGCGACTGCAACAAAAATACGGAATCATCCACCTCGCCACCCACGCGGAATTCCGCCCCGGAACCCCAAATAACTCCTACATTCAATTTTGGGACACCCAACTCGGCCTCGATCAAATGAGAGATTTAAAATGGAACAATCCGCCCCTCGAACTATTAGTATTAAGCGCCTGTAGAACCGCCTTGGGAGACAAAGAAGCAGAACTAGGATTTGCAGGTTTAGCGCTGCAATCCGGAGCAAAATCAGCCCTCGCCAGCCTGTGGTACGTCAGCGATGCGGGGACTCTCGCCCTGATGAGTGAGTTTTACCAGCAGTTAAAAATCCGCAGGCCAAAAGACCCTCCCATTATTAAAGCTGAAGCTCTCAGGCAAGCACAAATTGCTGCGATCGAAGGCAAAGTGACGATCGAAGGCGGTCAACTGCGAAGTTCCCGAGGCGAAACTCCCTTGCCCCCGTCCATCCCCAAACTCGACAGCAAAGATTTATCCCATCCGTATTATTGGGCAGCATTCAGCATTATCGGCAGTCCTTGGTGAATTCTGATTGAAAATGGCTAAGTTAAAATAATGTTATCTTTCCTCTAATGCAACCATTCTCCGATCGCATATGACCGAAGCCGCCACGATCAACACTCAACTCATCGATACCCTCACCCAAATTATCCTCGCTCTCACCGAGGAAGAGCGCCACATCCTCATCCATAAACTTCTAACTCCAAATCAAACTTCAGACACTACAAAAGCCGATCGAGAAACTCTTAAGCAGGAAATAGCGATCGGTGTAGAACAGCTTCAGACAGGACAATATACAGAGTACGATGACAATTCTCTGCCGAATCTTCTCCTCACTATCAAACAACGCGGACAACACGAGTAAGTGCCCGTGAATCGCTATCGCCTTTCCCAGCAAGCGGAAAAAGATTTAGAAGATCGCAGCTATTTTATCTCAAATCAATGCTGGGACTGCCTGCTCACGGATTGCGATTTGCCAGTTTTTTTATGAACCTACGAATTTTACCGATCGCATCGGTTTGGATTCCCCATACAATGCCAGCTAAAGGAATGACACAGATAACTCCTACCAACAAATGAAAGACTATAGGAGAGAAACTGGTAACAAGATAACTAAGAGATTCAGGCTTAGAGGATGCCGGAAATTGCGCTGGAAAAAGCTGAGTCAAGATGGTCTTAGCAGGTTCGTTAGCCACTTGAGAAGAAATTCCGCTGACGGCTAAACCCGTACTGGCAACGGTAATTAATAGCTCTAATCTTTGTTGGCGTTTTTGAGCAGTTGATTCGGCAGCGCGATCGCTTTCGGCTTGTTCTGTTTCTACCACACCTCGAATTGTATCAACCATCTGCCCAAATAAATCTTGACCTGGAGAAAGGTAGTCGAGATCGATTTGGATTTGATTTTGCCATTGGTTGCAGGTGCGATCGAGAAAATCTTGCCAAAATTGGGGAACATCGCCAATTGCCTTGATGTTTTTTAGGTAAGTTTCGTAGTTTTTGGTGTTAGTAGTAATTGCGGTTTGGTGTGCTTTGATGTCTCCCAAGCAGCGATTATAATCAAGAGCATTTAATGGCAATTATGTCAATATTTTTTTGAGGGTTTCTAGGCGCGTTTTTGGGTCAGCAATTTGGGTGGGAAACTCTCGCACTTGTCGATCTAGTTTGGCGTATAGTTCTCTTGCTTGCGGATACCTTTCCCTAGCTTGGTGATTGATATAGAGGATTTTATGGCGACATAACATCAAATTTCGCAGCCAGTCGTAGGCTTGTCCTGCCCATGTTAGCGTGTCGGCTTGACTGTTGTTCAACGATATTAGAATTTGACATTGTTTCGCCGGATTTTGGGGGTCGTCGGGGTCGATTGTTTTGTATTCAAACAAGAAACTGCCCAAGAGTTTGTCTTTACCCACTTCAATTGGATTTAAATTGGTTCCAGCTAGCAATGCTACTGCAATTTTTTCAGCTAGTTGCTGACAATTTTCGCTGGCATCTACTTCTCCATAAATCCAGATTGTTTGTCCGAGAGAGGCTTGAATTGAGGTGGGTAATAAGCTAGCGGGTTTAAAAAGTTTCAGTTGGGGTACGTCAATTGAAATCTGGGGCGATTCTGGGGACAAAGTGAGGTCAACCGCGTAGGTATCGTGAAGCCCGAAAGGTTGAAGATTGCCTTTGATTTTGAAGCCTTCTGTGGTGGGGAAAGTGCCTAAATCGATGCTGCTACCAGAATCGGTCAGCCATTCCGTTTGTCGTCCTTGTTCGCGCTGGGGTTCGTAGTTGCCATTTTGGTAACAAATCAGCTTTAAATGTAAATCCTTTAAAGCTGAAAATGGTAGAGTTACTGCACCTAATTGGGCTAGATTTTCCCACAAAAGTTTGGCTTCGGGGTCAACTTCATTGGGAGCATCGGTGAGGGTGTGGCGCAGATGAAAGGCATAGAGGCTGATGGTGAAATTTTTCACGGTTGTTGTTGGGTTTTAATCATTAAGACTCGAAGAAACCGGGTTGTTGACCGTTATCAGATCGATCGGTGGTGTTGCCATAGCCCGCCCGGAAATCAATTTCCGGGCTAATAGTTATGACCCGGCGGTTGAAACCGCTGCTACACAGACAAAATCGGCCTGCGCCGATTAAAGAATAAAAGGGGTATGATACCCGGACTTGGTATCAGTCCACTTCAGTGGACTTTCGCTATTAGCCAGGGATTTAAATCCCTGGCGGACTTTCGGGATGGCGAGCTAATCCTTGGCTGGCTAATATAGATTTCATGGGTTTTTCATGGGTTGGGTTTCGTACCTCAACCCAACCTACGATTTTACAAATTTGATGGTGAAATTTTTCATGGTTGTTGTGGCTGGGTTGGTGGAGAATTCAATAAGGGAGAGTTCTTTTTAATCGCATTTTCCAGCATTTCTTTGGAAGATTCACTAGGTCGATCGGGGGGGGTAGGAGATTTGGTATTACCAGGCCCTAAAATTTTGTTTGGGTCAAGATAAATTGAAGGGGCGAGTTCTTTTCGCCGCTGCCGGTAAGCTTCTCGAATCTGACTGCGAGATTCTGGTTTCAACCAATTTTGAATTCTTTCGGAAATTTCCTCTGCATCTTCTGGGAGATTACTAGCTAGTTGATTCAACTCATCCCAATCTTGGAGTGGAATCAAGTCAGGCTTGGATTCTAGGACGTAAATAAAAGCGTTGATGCTATTTTTATAGACAGACATTAACTACACTCCTTTTCCTATGGTACAAAAAGCTGCCCAATAATAAGGCTGCTCGAACGGTTTTACAGTTGCTCGCTTTTCGGCTGGAGTTTGATTGAAGCGTTCAATCAGTAATTCCTGCCAATCTTCACTTAGTTGCGAGTTACCAAGCCAAGTTAGAAATCCTTGTACGGTTGTATCCCGCAACCAGCGTTGGGTGGTATTGAGCGCTAAGGCGATATTAGTTTGTTGCTGGAGTTCTTCATAGAATTTAATCATCAAGAAGGCAGTGGCAACACTACTGACAGTCCAGAGGCTACTGACGACATTGGTACTGCCAGCTAATAAAAAACCATTGGGTAAGCCAATGTATTCATCGCTCATGTTATCGAAATCGATTAAACCTGTTTCGCAGGCAGAAAGGGTGACGAGGCGACAGGTTTTGAGGTCAAAGTGTTCGATAATTTCTGCTAAAGTTAGGGTTTCATCGGCTAACTGCAACCCAGAATCTAGAGGAGAATTAAAGTTGAAGTAACCGTGACAGAAGAAAAAGGCGCTGTGAGATGCTAGCAGTTTTTCGTGAATGGTTGTGGTATTTGTGTTTTCATCGATATTCAGGATTGCTGATTTTTTGGCTTGGGATTGCTTCAGAATACAAGGAGAATCGGGAAACTGTTTTTTGATGGCTGCGACAGCACCTAAATCTTGTTCGTATAAGTCTTCTGTGGGGGTTTGAATGGCAAACAGGCGTTCAAATTTAGGGCGTTGCTGTTGTTGCAATTGTTGGAGAAGTTGGCAACTGGGGGCGTAGCGAACACCATTGTTAAAGCAGTCTAGCAGATAGGGATGGCTGGGAGGTGGGCTGGATTTTTGATGGAAGTGCTGCCAGATTTCTGGACTGACTGGCAAACTATGGAGGGGTAATAGGTGCAAGTAGAGATGGGGAATAAAAATTAACTGGTTAATTGTGCCTGGGAGTTGAGCGAGAATCTCGTTAATATGCAAAATTTCAGCTAAGTTTTGCAGGCGCGAATTTAAGCTATCTTGCCATTGGTTTTGCAGTTCTTGTTGTTCTGCTGATTCGGGTTCTGCTTGTTTGATTGCGATGTAGGCTTGTAGATACTCATCGCCCCAATTTTCTAAATTTTTAAGGTCGAGTGGAGAGGATTTCCAAATAATAGAATTATTTTGGGTGATGATGAAGGCGCGGAAACAATTTTCAAAGATATACCATTGGGTAATGGCGGTATTGTCGTCGAGGAAATGTTGGATTTGGTGAAAGCAGATGGGTTCAAATGGGTAAAGTTCGTTGTACCGCTGGCGAAGTTTGTTGATCTGGGTGTAGTCGGGTTGGGAATCGGTGAGGAGGCGACGTTTTTCTACGTCAATTTCCCGTCGTAGTTGTTGCATTTCTTGGCGCTGATTAGCGGGTATTTTACCTTGAGGATAGAGGTGGCGAGTGGCAAGGAGTTCGACTAAGTTGCGGGTTTTGCTTCTGTCACTGTATTCAATCGCTTGGTCATCATAACCAAACTCCAGGCAAGTTTCTATCATACAACGATACAGCTTATTCCATTCTTCTGCTTGCTTGCGTTTGCTTTCATCGCCCGAAATAATTTCGTCTCGCAATGCTTCCACAATTTCAATGGCTTTGACGAAGGTATTGTAGGCAGAAAGAAACTGCTTTTCATTGTAGTAAAGCAAAGCCAAGTTCGCTAAGGTTATTGCATTATCTTGGGGAAAAGCCTCACGGGTTCTAATAGTGAGTGCCAGATTGTAAGCAACGATCGCCTGTTCTAAATTCTTGGGTTTCTCTCCTAGTATTCTGTTACGGTAGGCTTCCCCCAGATTATTTTGCGTCCTTGCCCAA
Source organism: Microcoleus sp. S13_C3 (assembly GCF_036700905.1). Lineage (NCBI taxonomy): Bacteria > Bacillati > Cyanobacteriota > Cyanophyceae > Oscillatoriales > Microcoleaceae > Microcoleus > Microcoleus sp. S13_C3. The sequence goes on from NZ_JAUBPT010000159.1 coordinate 13,318, forward strand.
TCAACAGGAAAAGCCTCGTAAGTATAAATAGTCAGTGCCCGATTGTAAGCACCGATAGCCTGTTCCATATTCTCGGCTTTTTCTCCTAGTATTCTGTAAAGGTAGGCAACCCCCAAACCAATTTGCGTCCTTGCCCAATCAACAGGAAAAGCCTCGTGAGTTAATACTGTGAGTGCCAGATTGTAAGTAGCGATCGCCTGTTCGATATTCTCAGCTTTCTCTCCTAGTATTCTGTAAAGGTAGGCGGCCCCCAGATTAATTTGCGTTCTTGCCCGTTCCACAGGAAAAGCCTCACGGGTATAAACCGTAAGTGCCCGATTGTAAGCAGTGATCGCCTGTTCCAGATTATCGTTTTTCCCTCCTAGTATTCTGTTACTGTAGGCACTGCCCAGATTATTTTGCGTCGTTGCCCAACTAACAGGAAAAGCCTCGCGAGTTCTAACGATGAGTGCCAGATTGCAAGCAGCGATCGCCTGTTCGATATTCTCAGCTTTTTCTCCGATTATTCTGTCAAGGCAGGCAGCCGCCAGATTATTTTGCGTCATTGCCCAATCAACTGAAAAAGCCTCGTAAGTGTAAATAGTCAGTACCCGATAGTAAGTAGCGATTGCCTGTTCGATATTCTCAGCTTTCTTTCCTAGTATTCTATTGCGGTAGGCAGCCCCCAGATTAATTTGTATCTTTGCCCAATCAACTGGAAAAGCCTGGTGGGTTAATACAGTGAGTGCTAGATTGCAAGCAACTATCGCCTGTTCGATATTCTCAGCTTTTTCTCCGATTATTCTGTCAATGTAGGCAGCGGCCAGATTATTTTGCGTCCTTGCCCAATCAATTGGAAAAGCATCGTAAGTGTAAATAGTCAGTGCCAGATTGTAAGCAGCGATTGCCTGTTCGATATTCTCCGCTTTCTCTCCTAGTATTCTGTTAATGTAGAGATTTCCCAAACCACTTTGCCTGCTTGCCCAATCAATAGGAATAGTCTCGCGGTTTAATACAGTGAGTGCCCGATTGTAAGCAGCGATCGCCTGTTCTTGATTGGAGTCTTTCTCTCCGATTATTCTGTTATTGTAGGCATTCCCCAGATTATGTTGCGTCATTGCCCATTCAACAGGAAAATCCTCGCTGGTTAATACAGTGAGTGCCCGATCGTAAGCAGCGATTGCCTGTTCGATATTCTCAGCTTTCTCTCCTAGTATTCTGTTACTGTAGGTAGTCCCCAGATTATGTTGCGTCATTGCCCAATCAACAGGAAAAGCCTCGCGGGTGTAAATAGTCAGTGCCAGATTGTAAGCGGCGATCGCTATTTCCATATTGCTGGCTTTGTTTCCCAATGGGAATTGCTGAATCAGATCGCTAAAATCGACAATAACTACCGCAATAGATTGTGCTGTATCTGCTGCTAATTCTGTCGATTTCGTGCTTGCCCTGCGCCACAATATTTCTGCTGAAATTAGATTCAGTTTATCTGTATTAAGTAATTGGACAGAATTAATTACACACTGATTTTTTGCTGATTCTTTACTAGACAAGGCTTGTAGCCCAAATTTTTGTGTGATTAATTGTGTCCTACTACTTAGCTGCTAGTAATGGGTAAACAACCTGCGCGTCGCCGTTGCTTTCTCGTATTGCTTGCAGCACTTGTAATAAAAATTGCCAATAAATCTGAAAATTCGACTCACTGAGAGATTCTAAGTTCTGTTCTCGCTCAACTGGCGATGATAAATTCAACGCTTCTACCAGTTGATTTGCCAGATTTATCAACCAATTGGCTGTATTTTCATCTCCCTCCTGCCAATACATTTGGGCTACTGCTTCCAGCCTCTGCAAAAAGCCAGCATCGAGTAATTCTTGGTTGGCTGTTAAAATCTGTTCTATTTCTTCCCAACTGGGGCAATTCAGCAGTTGTTGAATAAGGTTGAGATAGGCTTCCTGGCGCTCTTGGTTCATCAGGGGGCGGGTATCGATCGATACGTTTCTACTGTGACTACAGTGGCATTACTTTATTTTACAGACAAATCATAAGAAACCAGCCCGCGTCTTGGTGGGATAGACTTACTTACGTCATCCTAGCTATTGGCGATCGATCGTAAACAAGATTTATTGTCGATCGCGGTTGAAAAAAGTCAAATCGAGCGATCCTCTTCGAGGGCTGCGCTAACGTCGTCAACCAAATTTCAGATGTTTGGCAGCCTTTTTCACCACCAAGACGCGGGCTGACCATATTGAGCCCGTTTGCGTTGGCGAAGCCCTCGAAGAGGATCGTAGTCACGTTCGTTCCCAACTCTACCGGGACTGACTACCCCAAGTTGCCGGAAGAACCCTTCACAGAAAAATGGTATAAGTGCTTAATGTTCTGGTATCGTAAAGCTGAGATAAGTTTAACTAAGTTTTCTAGAGCAGTAGTGATAAACTGTACAAAATATAGTAATTCAACGCCTGTAGCTGTCAAAAAACCACCTACCGCAAACCTTTCAGCAACATAGCGGGGGTCTTCGAGAGAAAAGAAAGATGAAAAAATTAGAATTTTTGCTACAGAAAGAAGGCGATCGCGCCTGGTTGCCCCTAGAAACCTCCGACGTGGAAATTCTAGAAGGTAAATACCGCGTGGTTGCTCGCATTCAGCATCCCAACACTGACATCGAAATTCGCGTTACCCATACCTCCTTCGACCCAGGGGCGCAGCGGAAAGTCCAAAGCCGATCGGCCCGCACCAACCCCGAAGGATTAGTCGTGATCATTCCCTACACCAGGCTCAAACCCGGACTGTGGGAACTCTCCTGCTTGCCAGATCCCAAATCAACACCATTAAAACCTTGGCAGTACGGCGTTCAGTTAGAAGTATTGCCCGCAGAATCGGAAACCTCCGAACCCCTACCGCCGATCGACCTCGAACCCGCTGCTTCCACCGCAGCCCCACAAATAGCAGCACCGATCGATCGCCCAGCCCCACAAATCGCAGCACCGGTCGATCGCCCAGCCCCACAAATCCCAGCAGCCGCTGAGGCACCGCAGCAGACCAAAATCTACCAATTCCCCATTCCCCAAACCCCCGAACCCAAACCGGGCGTCCAACTCGAACTCGTCCTCGATCGAGAAACCTTCGTCACCCAACTCGGTCGCCCCTTAATCATTTCCGGCAAAATCGACATTCCCCAACACCCCCAACAAAGCAGAAAAACAGCAACTCTCATCCCCGAATCCGAAGCGCTAGAACTCAAACAACTCATCGGTTCAGCACAACTGCAAATTTACCTGCGCGACCCCCAAACCTCAAAAATTCTCGCAGAAATCCAGCAGCCGATGCCAGAACAAGTTCCCCCCTGCATCTTTGCCTGCGTCACCTACATCCCAACCGAGTGCAAAAGCCGCCTAATTTTAGGAGAAGCAATTCTCAGCAGCGGCGGCGTCACCCTAGCCACCAAACTATTCACAATTACAGCCCGTTTAGAGCACCTTCTACAGGAAATTAAAGACAATTTCATCGAAGAAAAGCATCAAGCCGAACCCTCCCCAACAGCCTCAAAACCGTCTGGAAGCGCCAAAAATATATCCTTCCTCAAGCTAGTAGAAAAATCCTTAGACCCTCCCTCCCCCGCCGAAGTCCCAAGCAAGGAAGCCCTACCCCCTCTACTGGCTTCGCGTCACACCCCAAGTGCAGGCGGTCTAGAATTGCCCGCATTCGGTAACAAACTGCCCGACAGCAGCCGATCGCAATTGCTCTCGGAAATATCCAATTCGCCTCAAACTGCCGCAGAGTCGATCGACCCACAAACCAAACCTTTAGACCTCCCAAATCCCTCTCAAACAGCCGAAATCGGAGCGATCGACCAAAAACACGAAAACAGCCCCCAACCAGAAACAACAGCCCCAGAAACCCCGCCAGCACCCACAAAACAGGCATTTCAGACCTTAAACGTCGAAAGTCGATTTTGGTCGCGACTGAGCTCCCTAGCCAGCAACGGCGAATCCCCCGACTGGCTGAAAGCAACCACCCTGTCACCAAATCCAACAGCCGCCACCAATAGCAGCGACGAAATTGCCGTTGTGGAAGAAAGCAGCCCAACCCAGCAGCAACCCGAAACCAGCGAAACAATTTCCGATCCCAAATCTACTAGCCCGGAAGCCAGAGAATTTGTGGTTTTTGACGAACCCCCGCAGCCGAAACAAGTTGCTCAAAAAACCGCAACTGTCGCAGCCGAAGTAACTCCCCCAACTCCCTACGTTTTGCCAGAAGACGAATTAGTACCGATGCCCATTTTGGAATTGCCGCGTGCCGAAATCATCGCGGGCCAGGCTGTAAAAGTGCAAGTGCAACTCCCGGAATTAATGCCCCGGATTTATGTAAAAGTTTGGGTGTACGATCGGCAAACCTACCTGATTCTCGACGGCCCGCGCTGGATTACCGAATTTAAAGCTAACGGGTTTGGAAATGTTAGAGCAAGTGTCGAGTTAGAGATTCCCTACGGCTGCATGGAAGTCGAATTTGAGGCGATCGCCGTCGAAATGCAAACTCAGCGCGAAAGCCACAAAATAAGCGTTCACCGCCAAGTTTTACCTCCAGCCGGGCCAAGTTTACCCCTCGAAGGGTAAGGCCAAATCCGCGTGCATCCCCGTTCATCCACTGACATCTGCGGTTAAAAAATCCTACTTACTTCCGGGCCAACTGCCGAAACTTCTTCCTAAACTTATAGGACTTACGCATTGACAAAATAACCCAACAGTGAATTGATAAATAATTGTCGTCTACTTTCTAGGTATCGGACAATGAGAAAAATAACTAAACCCTCTACGGCACAATGCAATATAGACCTTTACACCTCCTGCATTGTTGTCAGAACCCAAGTGGGGAGGATGTAGCAGATTATCAGAGATACAGGCAGATGTTTCTCACGATCCTATCAATCGCTTTTTGTTAAGAGAAAGGTATGAGCCGAAAGACTTATTCAGCGAGATTGAGAAAATAATCAACTTGACAGGAGCGATACTAAGTGTAGACGATACAGTCATAGAAAAGATTTACAGCGACCCTAAAAATGCCGAAGTGATTAGTTATTTTTGGTCAGGAAAAGCTCATAAAACTATTATTGGTTTAAATTTAATCACCCTATATTACAGCGATATTAATGGTAAGTCAGTCCCAATAGATTATAGAATTTATGATAAAAAGAAGGGAAAAACCCCAAACGATTACTTGAGAGAAATGGTGAGTGAAATAATAAACTGGGGAGTCAAGCCAAAAATAGTAACAGGAGATATATAGCCTTTCTCGGAAAGATGAGGTATAATGTTACTGACACTCACTCAGGAGGATAAAGCAGAGAATATCAGAGC
>NZ_JAUBPT010000160.1:0-18161 GCF_036700905.1 Microcoleus sp. S13_C3
ATGCCCCATGCCCCATGCCCCATGCCCCATGCCCCATGCCCCATGCCCCATGCCCCATGCCCCATGCCCCATGCCCTCTAATCATGTTCTTTCAGAATATTTTGCAGGTAACTAGCCACTGCATCCGGCTGTTCCACCATTGCCAAATGGCCACAATCGGGAAGCTGAAGGACATTCTCGCCACAATCTTGGAACATCCAGTGAAAGCTAGCCAAATGCAGCACGTATTTTGGTTCCATAATTTTGTCTTTAGTACCGGCAATAAAATAAACAGGCTGCTTGAGTCTGGACACAATTTGTGGCAGGAGGTGAATCTCGGCTTCTGTGGTGGAGTCCAATAAAGCCCCCAAGGCTGCCTCTGGATGAGCTCCCACGAAATCTATTAAGCGCTGCCGTCCCCAGGATCTGCCGATCGAGCGGGCTACAGAATCGCGGGCAAACACGAAATCTGCTAAGGGCAAGTGAGGCAGCCAGCCGGGACGCATTTTCACTAGCTGCTTGCCGACGGCTCGAAACCGCTCGAATTCTTCCTTTAGATAGATGCCGCCTCCTGCATTGATGCAGACAACGCCTTTAACGCGATCGGACAATTTGCTGGCTCCCCATAGAGCGATCGTACCGCCGAGAGAGTGTCCCACCAGCCAAGCAGAAGATATATCGAGTTTTTCGAGTAAAAGTTCCAAATCGCGAGCGTAAGCTGCGGGAGTGTAGCAGGAATTTAGCGGTTCGGAATGCCCATGATGAACGCGATCGTCCGATTGAGAATCGCCAAACCCACGCAAATCGTAGGTAAGGCACTGATAGTTTGATGCCAAGCGATCGGTCAAAGGTTGCCAGTAGTGGCGGCTTAACAGCCAGCCGTGGACAAATACCAGAACCGGGGAAGTTGCAGTCGGAGCCGTCAAATCGTAAGCGTGCCGAACCCCTAGGATGTCGATGGTTGCCATAATTTTATCCTATCCCGAAATCAACACAGAGGTATCAGTAATTCGCTCGGGCGATCGGCTTGGTTTAACTTTCTCAACAATAAGGTTTTGACCAAAAACCCGGTTTCACGCCTAGTCAATCGATTTTAGATTAGACCTCTTGCAAAAATAGCTGGGACGGGCTCTCCGGCCCGTCCCACAAAAAGTTTTTTCTCTTGTGGGATGGGCCGGAGAGCCCGTCCGAAAATTTGATCGAAAGGACTTTTGCAAGAAGTCTATTTTAGATTTTAGATTAAAGAATTGAAGCATTGACCCCACGGATAAATTCGGGGGATCCTTTATCGGATACAGGTTTTTTATTTCTGGACGGATGAATCACGTGGCGGGTATCCTGGATGCTTGATTGTCAGTGGTATCCCTAAAATCGCTCGCCTAGCAATCTTTGTCGCACCCCCTCAGCGATTTTCTGCCCCAGATACTCAGGAATTAAACTTTCATTGGGCCCCAACAAGTAGAGAATCAGGCGAGTTCGCCCCCGCCAAACCAGCAAATTAGCATTTACTACCAATAAATCCTCTTGCCAAATGGCATACATAACTTTGTAAAAAAGTCCAGGTTGATTATCTGCTTCAATCAGCAAAGCTGGCAAGTGGAAAACCGGATCGACGTAGAATTCAGTTGCCACATCTTCTAAACCCGCGTCTAAATTAAATTCCACCGCCAACATCTCTTCAACCTCAAAATGCCCCGCCAATGCCTCTCGAACCGCCCTACAGACGTTTTCTGCTGTTTTATCTGCCAGTACCTTGCCACCGCGAGATACTACCAATTTGATAAATACCAGCATCGGCGGGTAAATTTGACCGTACAGACTCAGACTGTGAATTGTCAGTCCGTAGGCCGCGAGCACTCCAAAAATATCGCTCAATAGAAAAGACTGGTTCCGGTAAGCAAAATGCAGGGCACTTTTGTTACCTTCGGCTCGGATTTCGATGACTGCTTGCCGAGTTTTGTAAAGCTGGTAAGCTAATTTGAGGTTTTGCAACTGGATTTCGCTGCTGACAAATTGCTCATAAAACTGCGGAAACGCTCGGTTAAAGCGCTTGAGAAGTTCTAGTGTAGATGGTTTTAAACCCGAAGCCATAATTGAGGAGAAGGTGCGGGAGATATACGAGGTATTGACTCTTCCATGCCTTATGGCAATGGGATTTTCGATTCGACGATTCGACTTAAATTGTGCCCGTCTCCTCACTAAAAGCAAAAGTCAAATCTGTCAGAGAACTTATCACGAGAATGTCACCGTTGCGCCATTCCAGTGGTATTTCCACCAAGGGTAAGTTCCGGCGCGATCGGCGGCACTCAAAAGAAGCATTTCCCAATATGCCTCTGTCCTGGTTCGGCAACAAATTTTACCTTAAAAGCGGGTTGTCCGGGCACTGGCTAGCAGAACAGTTCTACCAAACTTGACAGAATCAAAAAAGCGCAGACTCAATGTTGGACGACAAATCCCTGTTTTCGGCGTAAGATGAGTGTACCGTAAACTGTTCCTCAAGAGGCTACCGGCAATTGATCCTACGCCGATTGGAGTGGGTTTATCTGTCTGGTTCTCTTTCTCGTCGTCCAACTTCTACTACCTTAACCGCGCCTGCATGGGTTTTTGGAAAAACTTATTTAGTAGTTCTGAGTCTGCCTCTGTACCCCAAACAGCGGATTTTGAGGAAGATGTGGCTGTTGGGTTAGGCGATCCGCTTTCCCCAACGTTTCGCAAACCCGCCAGCGGCAACGCTCGCATCTTTTTCAGTTGCGATCGGGACATTGACCTCTACGAACTCGAAGAACTTTGTAATGCAGTGGGTTGGTCCCGCCGTCCCCTGCGTAAAGTCAAAAAAGCTATTCAGCACAGCTTCCTAGTCGTCTCTATGTGGGAGATGCGGGGCAGCCAGCGACGGCTGGTGGGTTTCGCCAGAGCGACTTCAGACCATGCTTTTAATGCCACGCTTTGGGATGTGGTAGTTCATCCTGACTACCAGGGCAAGGGCATGGGCAAGGCGCTGATGAAATACATCATTAAAAAACTCCGCAGTGAAGATATCAGCAACATTACCTTATTTGCTGACCCTCAAGTGGTGGATTTTTACCGCAATTTGGGCTTTATGTCCGATCCAGAGGGGATTAAAGGTATGTTTTGGTACCCTGATTAGCGAGCGAGGTGCAGGTCGGCGTTGATTTGTTGAGGAAATGCAATTGACGCTGCCAACACCTCCTCTTCCTGTGCGCTGCGGTCAGTTACGATTGGATGTATCCCCGCAGCGAAAGCAAGTACGATCGAACTGCACAACTTGAAGACAACTTCGCCGTAGCTGAATTGAAAGCTAAAATCAAAAAAAGCTTGACAAGGGAGGGGTTTTGTGAGTTAATGGTTAAAAGATAGCTAACTATCACACCGGGATGTAGCGCAGCTTGGTAGCGCGCCTGCTTTGGGAGCAGGATGTCGCAGGTTCAAATCCTGTCATCCCGATCGCACAATGTTAAATAATAGATTGAAGCATAAGATTCTCTGATGTTTACATTTCGTCAAAATGAAAACAAATTGAGGCAGTTTTTGCCGATCGTGTTAAGTCGCCAGTCTTTGCGTTAATGTGTTTCAGGATCGCTCCTGATGGAAAAAACATGAAATCATTAGTTCGTTTGGGCGCAATATTGGGAATTGTCGGCAGCACTCTGCTGGGCCCCTCCCCAATTGGCAAGATGTCTGCACTGGCACTGCCGGAGCCGCAAATTTTGGAAAAATTGCGCCCGGTACCAGTATTTACGATTACAGACGCTCAGGGTGCGCCCCTGATCGCTTCTGTTCCCAAGCAGGGTCAGGGTCAAACTGGTAATGCTTCCGTGGCGGGAATTTTCATCAGCCAGAAAGACGCTCAAGCTTTTGTCGATCAACTGAAAACCAAAAATCCTCAGTTGGCGGCCACGGTGCGCGTGATGCCGGTGTCGCTGGGGGAAATTTATCAGATCACTCAAGCAAATAAAGGCAAGCCGGAGGAAGTGCAATTTGCTTTCGTTCCGGCTCCGCAGCAGGTGCAGTCGGCTAAAACTGTACTTCAGCAGACTGGTCAACAAGTTAACGAATTCAACGGTGTACCTCTATTTTTGGCAAGAGGCGGCGCAGAAAATGGTTATTTGACGATTCAGCGGGGTCAGCAAGAGGTGATTCCCTTGTTTTTTAACAAGGAGGATTTACAGGGAATGGTCGAGCGTTTTAAGCAGCAGCAGCCCAACGTGACAGCCACAATTAAGATTGAGGTGGTGAACTTGGAGAGCGTTTTGGAAGCTTTGCGTACTGAGAACGACCCGTTTTTGACCCAAATGATTTTGATTCCGTCGCGGGAGTCGCTGGAATTTGTGCGATCGCTCCAACCTGCCGGTGCGGGCCAAAATCCACAGGTTGCTCCGGCTCCAGCTCGGCCGGCTCCAGCCTCTCCGGCTCCAGCTCGACCGGCTCCAGCTCCGGCTCCAGCTCGCTAATATTTAGTCAGTTGACAGTTGACAGTTGACTGTTAACTGTTAACTGTTAACTGTTGACTGTTGACCACGAATTTCAAAGGTGGTACCCGCCACGTGATTTATCCGTGGAATCAATCCCAAATCGAAAATCGAAAATCAGAAGAGCCCCCGCATTTATCCGTGGGTCGCCTCTAAAATCTAAAATCGAAAATCTAAAATCGATTGACTGTTGTCATTAGTTACCAATTCCCGATGCCCGATGCCCGATGCCCAATTCCCAAAAAGTCTTATGTTTGTTTCTGGTTTAGAGCTTTGGGAATGGGCGAATCAAGCTAAAACCGAGGCGATATCCTCTGACATTCCCCTAGTAGAAATCGACTGGCTGCTGAAAGAGCTGGCTGGTTTGGATAGGTTGGCTCTGCGTTTGGAGTCGTTTAAAGATTTGCCAAAAATTGAATTAAAGTTGTCTTTATCGGAACTTGCTCAATTGTGGCAGCGGCGCTTACAGGAACGGGTGCCGGTGCAGTATTTAACGGGAGTTGCACATTGGCGGGATTTTTCGCTCAAAGTAACGCCGGCGGTGCTAATTCCGCGTCCTGAAACGGAATTGCTGATCGATTTGGCTGTAGAAGCTGTTAAAAGCCGTTTAGAAGCAGAAAATATCAATCAAAAATCTACCCCCCCCAACCTCCCCTTACTAAGGGGGGGAGAAGATTTAAACTTCTCCGAGCTTCGGGGGGGAGAATTTGCCAAATCGCATTGGGTGGATTTGGGGACGGGCAGCGGGGCGATCGCGATCGGCTTAGCTTCTGCGTTGACAAATGCTAGGGTTTATGCGGTAGATTGCAGTTCGGAAGCTTTGGCAGTTGCTCGACTGAATGCTGAGAATTTGGGCTTTGAATCGCGAATTAATTTTTATCAAGGTTTGTGGTGGGAACCCCTAGAATTTCTCAAAGGTCAAGTCAGCGGCATGGTGTCTAACCCGCCTTATATTCCCAGCAGCACGGTGCTGACTCTGCAACCGGAAGTTTTGAAGCACGAACCTCATCTGGCTTTAGACGGCGGTTTTGACGGGTTAGAGTGCATCCGGCATTTGGTAGAAACGGCTCCCGATTATTTAGAATCCGGGGGAGTTTGGTTGGTTGAGATGATGGCGGGACAGGCTGAGGCGGTAGCTGATATGCTCGAAAGTCACGGGAGTTATGGCAAAGTTCAGATATTTTCGGATTTAGCAGGAATCGATCGCTTTGCCTTAGCCTACCGTCTTTAGCTTTCAAGAATATGCCGCAATTCTAAAATCTAAAATCTAAAATCTAAAATGGCATGACACAAGTTGCGATCGATGCCCTAGTTCAAGGGGCAATTTCTGGTAATTATATCGTCAGTTTTCCTACAGATACTGTACCCGCTTTGGCTGCGCGGCCCGATCGCTCGGAGTTGATTTTTGCAGCTAAACGCCGCAGTCAAGACAAACCGCTGATTTTGATGGCAGCATCCGCCCAGGCTTTATGGCCTTACGTGCAGGGGAGTCCAGCAGAGTTTAAATTGTGGCAGCAAGTGGCCGAATCCTATTGGCCGGGGGCGTTAACTTTGGTACTGCCGGCTTCGGCAAAAGTCCCAGCGGCCATGAATTCGATCGACCCAACTACAATCGGAGTACGAGTTCCTAACTTTCCCCTTGCCCTAAAGATTCTAGAGCAGACAGGCCCTTTGGCTACTACCAGTGCTAATTTATCCGGTCAGCCGCCTCTGGAATCGGTGGCAGAAATTGAGGCTCAGTTTCCCGAAGTCTTGACATTAGTTCCTTCTGAATTAGCAACAGCGACAACAGCTTCGAGTTTGCCTTCGACTGTGGCTAAATGGACGGGCAGCGGGTGGGAAATATTGCGACAAGGCACGATCGAGTTAGAATGCTAAAAGCTAAACTCCAAGGCAAAGCAATATGGCGCCGATCGGCTGGAGCAACTTTATATATTTAGGTATGGGACTGGGGCTGGGTTTGGGAAGCAGTTTGATTTGGCGCCTGCGGCAAAAAAGCTCGCAACAGCCCGAACCGGCGCCCAAAGTAGCCCCACCTCCTCAAGAAATTCACTTAGAGAAGTTTGATGCTCTTTCCGAGCAACTTAAGCAAACTCAATTGGCTTATCAGATGGCATCGGAGATGAGCCAATTTAAGGCGGGTTTTTTGGCTCGAACTTCTCACGAGTTGCGATCGCCCCTGAGCACTATGATTGGTACGCTGCAATTAATTCTCTCGGATTTGTGCGACGATCCTGCTGAGGAACGAGAGTTTGTCGAGCAAGCTCACGTCGCGGCACTCAAGCTGGTGAAATTAATAGATGAAATTATCTCTGTTGCTAAAACTGAACACGGCACTGAAAGGATGGATATTGAGCCGATTCAGTTAGCTAAGGTTTTTGACGAGGTTGATGATTTAACTTACTTGCAAGCTGCTAATCGCGGCATTCGTTTGGAGATATTGCCGCCAGATCCGGGGATTTATGTATTGGCAGATTTGCCGAGGTTTAGGCAAGTTTTAGTCAATTTGGTAGATACTGCTGTTGCTCAGATGGAAGAGGGGAGTATATCTGTGTCTGCCCATGTTTCGCCGGAATCTGGATACGTTCAAATTTGGGTGGACGATCAGCGTTCAGTGAGTGCTTGGAGCGAGTCTTGGGATTTGCTGAAGCACGATTTGGAGTGTGATATTACCAAGAGCAGCGATAATTCTCAGGTGTCTTCTGGAATGAGGTTATTGATGAATCAGACTCTTTTAAGTTTGATGAGCGGAAAGTTGGAGGTTCTGGCCGTGCCTTCTGAGTCCGAAGAGTGCAATTTTAACCGGACTCAGTGTTCTATTCCTTTGGCAACTTTCTGATGAAGAAAGTTCGGCAACGAGCAATCTATGGGATTTAATAGACATAGGAGTGAAACTTAAGTGCCAAATACTTTGCTAAACTTATTCACAGTTAATCACCGAGAGGAAGTTTCATGTTTGCTGTCAAGCGGGCGCTAAAATTAAATAACAAGGAAGCGACGTTGATGGCAAAACACGCAGGATTCCGGCGCGTAGTTTTCAATTTTGGGTTGAGCCTGCGAACTCAAATGTACAGTGAGGGGAAATTTACCGACTCGAAGGTACTCAACGAAGTCAAGAAGGTTCTCACCAATCACGTCAAGAAAACGTCTGAATTTGCTTGGATGAACCAGTTGTCTAGCCGAGTTTATCAAAACGCTTTGATTGACTTAAAAGATGCTTTTAGTCGATATCGTTCGGGGAAAGCAGGTCATCCGAAGTTCGCCAGCCGCCGAGACGGTCAATCTTTTACGGTTGATTCATCTAACGGTAAAGTTTTGTTAGTCGCTGGTAGCACTATCAAGATTCCTACGTTGGGAACTTTTCGACTTTTTGAGCCGTTAGAATGTGGTTTGATTTCTCAAACTTTTACGGTTTCAAAAGAAGGGAATCGCTGGGAAAGTTTCCTTTTGTGTTGATGCAGAGCGCCTGCCCGGTGGGCAGTCTGAAGGTTCTGTGGGAATTGATGTCGGCATCAAGTATGCGGCCACGCTATCAACCCAACAGAGTTTTGATGCACCAAAGCCGCTAATAGCCAGTGCGAAAACCAAGCTTGCTACTTTACAGCGCCAAGCATCTAAACAGGTAAAAGGCTCTCGAAATCAGCGCAAAACCTACAACAAAATTAGTCAGCTCCATGCACGAGTCGCTCGTATTCGCTTAGACTTCCTTCACAAGTTAACAACTTACCTAGCTAAAACTTTCAAGCTAATTAAGATTGAGAACTTGAATGTTCAAGGAATGATGGCGAATCATAAGTTAGCTGGAGCAATATCTGACCTGGGATTTTACGAATTCAAACGTCAGCTCGACTACAAATGCCAAATGTATGGAGCTAGTTTAGTGCGAGTAGACCAGTGGTTCCCTAGTACGAAAACATGCTCAAATTGTGGCACAAAAAAAGATATGCCACTAAGCGTTCGGACTTTTGACTGTCCTACTTGTGGCATATCTTTGGATCGGGATTTTAACGCAAGTTTGAATATTTTAAATTGGGAACCCTCGGCTTGAGGGGAATAGCCTACTTATCTTGGGATTAGCCGTCTACCCAACAGCGTAGGAAGTGAACTCGAATTGTGTCTAAAAATGAGTTTAGACAAGTTTAGATAAGTTTCACGAAGCAGTGAAAAGCCTGTCTTGAACAGGCAAGATGCCTGTTCCACAAGAATTATTGGAGATGTCTAATAGGGAGTAAGGTGCGCTGCGACGCACCCTACATATTATAGATTTTGGTGCAATTTTTGTGCGGATTTAACAATTAGCAGTTAGCAATTCGCCGTTGCTAATTTCTAATTCGAGATTTTCTTCTAGAAGCTGATTTTCAAGTACCATTGTGGTGCTAGCGTTTTGCTGAAAACCGATGCGCTCGTAGAAGCTTTGTTTGTAAGTTGTCATCAGGTAAACTCGCTCTACTCGGCACATCCGAGGGTGACTCAAGACCGTTTGCACTAATTTGCGGCCGAGTCCTGCACCTTGGTAATCCGGGTGAATGGCGACATCCCAGATGGTGGCTCGATAGATGCCATCTGAGGTGGCTCTGGCAAAGCCGATCGCCCGTGAGCCGTCCCAAACTGTAACAACTGGTTCGCTGTTGGCGATCGCAATTTCCCAATCTTCTATCTTGCGTTCCCTCGCCCAAAAGGCGGCGGCTTTAAATAGTTCTTGGATCTGTACGATGTCGGCGCGATCGCGACCTATACAAAATTGAATGTGACTGGAATCCCTAGTCGTTGATGTCATGCTCAATCTGCCTTGAATTTGTATCTCAACAGTGTTACTTTTACTGTTTTACACGAGTGAAAGTTGATTTTGCTTGGGAACGATCAATGGTTGAATTCCCCATTTACAAAACTATTTTTATTCATACATATTTTCTAACTAATTTCGGTGATGATTAATACTTTTTGGGGTAAATTTTGAAAAAAAGTCTTTGACTCAAAATTCCCAACTTATAACTCATACCATTTGATATTTGAGATTATAGATTTTAGATGGGGAATGACAGATTTTTTAGGGGTTGGGAGTTTGTCTACAGAGAAACCGGGTTTTTTCATAGCAATACTTCGTTACAACAGAAATGTTGCACCATTGTCAATAAGCTTTTTATGAACAGGCTTTTCGGCCTATTCCACAAAGAGTGAATTTTCTTGTGGAACAGGCCGAAAAGCCTGTTCCTGAGAATGGTGCAATATCTCAGTTACAGCCCACTGAAACGGTAAAAACCCGGTTTCGAGGCGTCGTGTATCGGTAAGCTTAAGCTATAGCTAGTGTCTTGCCTAATTGCTCAAAAATCATCTATCGAGAGAGGTGTTGACTCCACAAGAACAGCCGAAGATTGTGGTGTGGAGTCAAATCTCTAATCTCTAATCTCAAATCAAGTGAATCAGTTTTGCAGCCAGCGGGCGGCGTCTTTGGCGTGATAAGTCAAAATCAAATCACAACCAGCACGCTTGAATCCTGTCAAAGTTTCCATCACTACTCTTTCTTCATCTATCCAACCGTTGAGGGCGGCGGCTTTCACCATCGCATATTCTCCAGAAACGTTGTAAGCAGCAACTGGCAGGTTAGTTGCTTCCTTCACGCGCCAGATGATGTCCATGTAAGCTAAAGCGGGTTTAACCATGAGCATATCTGCGCCTTCGGCAATGTCGAGAGCAATTTCTTTCAGAGCTTCGCGGCCGTTTCCTGGATCCATTTGATAGGTGCGCCGATCGCCAAATTGCGGAGCAGACTCTGCTGCATCTCGGAATGGGCCATAATAAGCTGAGGCGTATTTTGCCGCGTAAGACATGATAGGAATATCTTCAAATCCAGCGGAGTCCAATCCTTCGCGAATTGCTCCGACAAAACCGTCCATCATTCCCGAAGGTGCGATAATATCTGCACCGGCTTTAGCTTGAGCCACTGCGGTTTTCTTCAGCAATTCTAGTGTGGGATCGTTCAAGACGCGGCCGCTTAAATCTCCGACTTCCAAATAGCCGCAGTGACCGTGACTGGTATATTCGCACAGACAAGTATCGACCATGACGATTAAATCTGGTACAGCTTTTTTAACTGCTTCCGTCGCTTGTTGAACGATGCCACAATCGTGCCAAGCACCTGTCGCGTCTGTATCTTTATCTGCGGGAATGCCGAATAAAATAATAGCCGGAATGCCGAGGTCGTAGACTTCTTTTGCTTCTTCTACTATTTTGTCTACCGATAGCTGGTAAACTCCGGGCATCGATGTGACTTCTTTAGCAAAAGCTTCCCCCGGTACGGCAAATAGGGGGTAAATTAAATCGCTGGTTGTCAAGATATTTTCGCGTACCATCCGGCGGAGTTGGGGATGGTTGCGGAGGCGGCGGGGGCGGTGAGTTGGAAACATAATGTTTTTTTTACGGTAGATAAAGCCCTGTTTTTGAGGACTCGCGGCGTTTCTTTAAAAGTCTAGAGCTTATTGTTGGCCGATCGCCCTGTACTTAAGTAAAGTTCTGTAAAAGCCAGGATGTCGATTCTTTGTAGTAACTGAGATGTTGCACCATTCTCAATAACCATTTTAGGGGCGGGCTAGAAGATCCCAAGCCGTAATCCCCACAGGAAATTCAGTTTTTGTGGAACAGGCCCGCCAGCCTGCTCTTGAGAATGGTGCAAGAATTAAGTAGTAAGGAATGCAAGTCCTTTCTAGCTTTTCTCGTTTGCAGACTCAGGCATAACTGTGGTGGGCTCGGTTGGTACGGATATCTCGCTGGCTTCACACCTATAACCAGGCTGCCCAGAAGCGAGGATAGACTGTAAATTATAAATGTATCGAATAGTAACGGTCTTATGTACAAGCAACTAATTTCAAAGATCAAACCGCTTTTGAAATCACTATTTGCGATCGGTCTGGTACTGACGCTAGCCCTCGGTAACGCTGATGGAGCTCTGGCTGCCCGCAGCGGCGGACGCATCGGCGGCGGATCTTTTAGTGCTCCGGCGCGCAGTTACTCGTCTCCTAGTCGCACTTACGCGCCGTCGGGAGGAGGCTACTACCCCGGCGGCTATGGTGGCGGCTTTGGCGGCGGCTTCGGTTTCCCGTTCTTACTGCCGTTTTTTGGCTTTGGGGGCGGGTTTGGTGGCCTATTCTCGATTTTGATTTTTATTTCGATCGCTAATTTCCTTGTCCAAAGCTTCCGTCGCGCCGGGGGCGGAACTGACGAACTGGGCAACAGTGCCCCTACTACCACTGTATCTGTCGCCCGCTTGCAAGTTGGTTTGCTAGCAGAGGCCCGTGGTTTGCAAGCCGAACTCGACTCCCTAGCGCGAAAAGCGGATACCGATACAGCAGCCGGTCGCGCTCAAGTGCTGCAAGAATCTACTCTGGCGCTGCTGCGGCATCCTGAATACTGGGTTTACGCGGGCGCTGAATCTGTGCAAACTCGCTTGGAAGCAGCCGAAGCTAAGTTTAATCAACTTTCTTTGGCAGAACGCAGTAAATTTACTGAAGAAACGCTCTCGAATTATAACAATCAGCTCCGGCAAGCAGGGAGCAGCAATATCCTGCCAGGTTTGCAGGAAAATGGGGCGCTGGTGGCTTCTGATGTGAATTCAGAGCCTGGGGAATTTATTGTGGTGACGGTGATTGTGGGTACTCAAGGTAAATTGCAATTGCCAGCAGTGAAAAACTCTGAAGATTTGCGCCAAGCTTTGCGTCAGATTGGGGGAGTATCGAGCGAGCAGTTGCTGGCGGTTGAGGTGCTGTGGACTCCTCAAGCGAACGGGGACACTCTGACTGCTGACGATATGTTGGGCGGCTATCCTGATTTGCGATCGATTTAGTGAGCAAGACTGGGCGCGGAGCATTGTCTACCGCGCCCCATCCCGCACCAAAGCAGGGCGGGTGAACCCACTTCCTTTTGAGACGGGAATTTCGCGGGAGGTTGGGGAGGTCGATCGAGTAAAAAAAGATTGTTTAACAAATGCTAGTATTGAGAGATCATGCTTCAGCATGATTCATCTGCTATTGGCAAAGCCTGCCCGATATGGGTTTTGCGAAGAAGTTAGGCAGGATAAAAAAAACTCTATTGAGCGAGGACTGCTTCGGAAGAAGTTGCGATCGCGCGCCATCTAAATTTTATATAAAGAAGAAGCGATCGAGAGCTAAAACTTATGACCGACAGCAGCCGAAAAAAAGCACTTTTTATTTTGAGCCAGTTAAATAATGACGATATCAACTGGATCGTTCAAAAAGGCAAAAAGGAAGTTCTAGATCCGGGTGGGATGTTGATCCATGAAGGGAGACAGATAGATGCGCTATACATTGTTTTGAATGGGAGTTTGAGCGTTTTAATCGAGGCTGAGCGGACTAGAGAGCTCGCTAAAATAGCCAGCGGAGAACTGGTGGGAGAAGTGTCTTTCATTGACGCTCGCCCTCCTTTGGCAACGGTAAAGGCGATCGAAGAAACTCACTTGCTGGCAATTCCTAGGCGGCAGTTAGTAATCAAACTTCAAAACGATATGGGCTTTGCTTCCCGGTTTTATTATGGAATTTCACTGTGTCTGGCAGATAGGATGCGCGGTACGATCCGACATATAGAATATGGTCGCAATATAGAATTAGATCAACCCGAATTTGAACGCGAGGATATCAATCCTAACGTCCTGGAAAATTTGGCGCTAGCTGAGGCTAAGTTTAATTGGCTGAGGGAAAATGTTAAAGCTTGAGGAATTTTAAGGCGTTTTTGCGCTGGGTGTGAAAAGTAGCCGATTGATAGGGTAATTGAGAGATTTACGATGTAACCTCTCAACTCAAGAAACAGATGTGGAAAACAAAATAGGGGCGGGTTTTACCGGAAATATGGATCGATCACTGCCGGAACTATAAAAACCCGCCCCTTTGGTTTGCAGTTGCAATTTCCCGCGCCCAAATGCAACTACCAACCACACAATCTAGATAATTCCCGGCCCTTTGCCGCGGGTGTCTGCATCCATTGTCAGTTTTCCTTCCTCGCCTTTTTTATCCTTGATTTCTGCAAGAATTCGAGCGCGTTCTGCCGCTTCGGCTTCTTCTTTTGCTCTCAAATCGCCCGGTTCGTTGATGTACATTTCGGGTTCGATCGCGTAATTGTTAACCAGACCTTCTTGGTCTACTGTATAACCATCTGTAGTGTGAATGCTTTCGTCATCGGTTTGGTCATCAGTTTTTGCACTTTTCTGCTTCCCTTCGGTGGTTGTGTGCATGAAATTAGCGCCTTCCCGGTCTTGCCGCGCTGCTGTCTCCGCAGGAGTAATGCCCCTGTCGTAGTGGGGGGCTTCCATATTGGCTTCGATTTGTTCGTCGGTCGGTGTTGATTTGCTAACTTCTTCTTTGGGGGGTATTGGTTGGCGATTAGTCATGATTTATTCCTGCGTTATCTTTTCAAAAAGGTCTTTGCGTTATATTTAAATATTAGGTCAAAGCTAGCTCATTCACAAACTATCTTTGGTTATAGTTTGCGAAAAATTGCTGTTAGGGAAAATACCTTGATGGAGTCTTCCTGAAGACTGATAAAATTATGTTTTTATTTAAATTTTCACTATCTGCGACTATTTGGCATCTATCTAAAGATTGGGAATTGGGAATTGGGCATCGGACATCGGGGATCGGGCATCGGGCATTGGTAACTAATGACAACTGTCAACAGACAACAGTCAACTGTCAACAGACAACTGTCAACAGTCAACTATCAACTGACTTCAGGATTCTTTAAAGAAGCGGATGATTTCGCGGACGTGGTTGAGAAATTGTCCGTCATCGGTGAGTTGGGCGATCGCACTTTCTGCATCTCTTCTCAGTTTAGTGTGTTCTGCCTGATTTGTCGCTTGCAAAGATTGTAGAGATGCGGATAAAGTAGTTAGTTCTCTTCTGATAGCTTCCCGTTCCCGATTTTGGACAGCCACCCACGAATTCGGATTGTCTGAACTTAATTGATTGCTCAAATCTTTAACTGTAGATTCTAATACTGCAAAGCGGCTGCGGAGTTCGACAATATCTTCACGGGGGTACAAAAATTGGCGGCGGATAGTTGTCAGCCGCTGGGCTAAATACTGATAACCTCGGATAGCTGGACGCAGTACAGTTAACAGCAGTGCAGCAGCGGAACTGAGATAGCCAATCGCACTAATTCCGGCGGCGGCTAGGGCGTAAAGTGCGATCGCGCTAAACAGGTGAAGTGCGATCGCCACAAAGAGCGATCGGCTAACTAATACAGTAACGTATTTGACTTGTTCCTGATCGACAGCAATGTTTTTTTTAGTCGATTCTGCGGCTTGTGCTAAAACTTCTTTAGCTTCAAAATGGATATTCCAGGGAACTGTAACTATTAACAACAGCCATTCAAAAATAGCAATGGCAATTATCCAATCAATAAAACTGCCGGCGGAGACGTGCAGCCATTGCAGAATGGCAAAAACTAGCAGCAAAAATATGCCTGTGACGGCACCAAAACCTGCGAAAGTGTAATACATAGCGATGCCTTGGTGGAATGTTGTTTTGATTGTGGGTAGCTTGTTTCGGTATGGAGGAATAAGCTGTGACAGTTAAGCGATCGTCCTATTAATCCCGGTTACTTAGTTATGAGTAATAGTGCGGGTCAAGGGTTGCTAGAAACCTCGCTTTTTCCCACAAATACTTGCTCTACCTGAATCGTGCAATGTTATTTTGATTGTGGGTAGCTTGTTTAGGTGTGGAGGAATAAGCTGTGACAGTTAAGTAATCGTCCTATTAAACTCAGTTTATTAGTGAATAGTAATACTCCGGGACACCAGGATTTCCCGCTCCCTGGTTTGTTTCAGGAAAATATATCGGCTTTAACCCATCAACAAGAGTTAAAGGAAACGGTTTGTTTTTTGGGCGTGCGTAAATCCTCAATAATTAGTCATTCGGGATTAAGTAGAGCGACACAAAAAAAATGACAATGTAACAAAATGTAAACGAATCACAACCTTTGGGATTGCTTCATTTCACTGGCAATGACATACTTATGTTTTTCGCAGTTCGTCTAGTTAGTAATCAGGATGAAGTCAATCGATTTTAGATTTTAGATTTTAGATTAAAGAATTGAAGCATTGACTTGCGCGAGATGAATCCGGGGGCTTGTATCCTGGATGCTTTCGGTCACTTTCTGCCCAACTCATACCATTTGAGATTTGAGATGGGAAATGGCTGATTATGTATGGGTTTGCAGATTGTATATAGTTGCATTCATTTTTTGAACTGGTATCGCTAACGGCGTTACGCGGTGCTAAAAAAGCAGGAATCTCAAAACGCTCCCTTCTATCCATTTTTCTTTTCCAGAGGTGCTAAATCACCTGTGGCTGAGATAAACTGATTTGGAAGTAGAGCGCGCGTTTTGCAAGTTGCCTCTGTGTAACCGAGACACTGCTACTGCAACCTGCCATCAGCCACAGCAAAATAGATGCCAAAATTAACTCTACATTCTTCGATTTCTATTAACTGCGCGTCTACAATCTCAAATCAAAAGTCAGCAGCAAGGACAAACCTATGGCGAACTCAACTATTGGCTTAGAAAATCAACTTTACGATTATCTGTTATCTATTTCTCTGCGGGAGCCAGATATTCTCGCTTCACTACGGGAAGAAACTGCTAAGCATCCTATGGCCCAGATGCAGATTGCTCCCGAACAAGGTCAGTTTATGGAGCTCATGGTGCAGCTTATGGGAGCGACCAAAACCTTAGAAATTGGCGTTTTTACTGGTTATAGCTCGCTTTGCGTAGCTTTAGCGCTGCCTCCTAACGGTCAAATTATTGCCTGCGATGTCAGCGAGGAATATACTACGATCGCACGACGCTATTGGGAAGCTGCGGGCGTGGCTAATAAGATTTCTTTGCAGTTGGGCCCAGCAATAAATACTCTCGACAAACTAATAGCCGAGGGACAAGCTGGAACCTTTGATTTTGCCTTCATCGACGCCGATAAAGAAAATTATGAGGCTTATTTTGAGCGATCGCTGCAACTGGTACGCAATGGCGGTTTAATTGTAATTGACAATGTTCTGTGGTCTGGACGAGTTGCTGATCCTCAAGTACAAGACGAAAGCACCCTCGCCATTCGTAGTTTCAACGACAAATTGCGTAACGATCCCAGAGTTACTCTCAGTGTTGTCCCCATTGCTGACGGACTGACTTTGGCATTAAAACGTCGCTGGGCTACTCTGATGGAACCTGAACAGGATAATTAAAGAGTTGTTTGCGGTTTGTGGTGGATTTCTAAGGACTCATACCAAAGCTATGAAGAAACCGGATTGCTGAGTCAGTCGATTTTAGATTTTAGATTTTAGATTTTAGATTTACCCCACAGATGCAATCTGGGAGATTGAACTAGGTTCTAAAATTTTTATCTTTCCACGACAGGAGTACGTGGCACGGTATCCGTTTTTTGGCTGGGTCAAGCTTCTGGGATAAAACGGATAATTTTTTTTCAGAAACCCAGTTTATAGGTTCAGGACTGTTTTTATTTGCTGCAAACCGCGAAGAAATAACAATTTAAGAATCTTCTATCTACACAACGTAATTAATTGATTTGAGGTGTAACTTCGGGTGTCTAATTTACAGGTAAAATTACCAATTCACGAAACTTTTCAGTGTACCGTTCAAGGCGAAGGTTACTGGACGGGGACTTTAGTTGATTTTATTAGATTGGCAGGTTGCCCTGTGGGGTGTCCTTGGTGCGACACAGGCTACGCAAATGGGGGCAAAGGTTTGCCGTCTGTGCCGCAGTCGATCGCCCAATTGCTCGCTCAATTGCAGTCTCCGAGAGTTGTCATTACTGGCGGCGAACCTTTCATTCACCGCGATTTGCCGGAGTTAGTTGAAGCTTTGTTAGAAGCTGACAAGCAGGTGAGTATTGAAACTTCGGGCGCTTGCTGGCAGGATGTTTCCCCGCAGGCTTGGATTACTCTTTCTCCGAAGGAACACGTCAATCCTAAATATCCGGTGCAAGAGATTTTCTGGACGAGAGCTAATGAAATTAAGTTGGTGATTAGCACTGGCGAAGAAGTTGAATTTTATCACAAGCATTTGGAAAATAATCTGAATATTCCGGTTTTCTTGCAACCAGAATGTAACTCACAAAAATCAGCAATTCCCATTATTTTGGAATTGCTGAAACAAAATCCTAGTTACAGGCTATCTTTGCAAACTCACAAATTTATTGGGGTGCAATAATTTGATGATTTAGCCTGATATATTCGTCAGGGGGCGGTGTAAAGTGGGAGGTCGTCGCCCTACCAAATGTGGAACTATGTGCTAAAATTAAAGCAGCAATTTATGATAATTTGAACGTAATGGAAACAACTACGGAAACCGCAATGGGAAAAGTTATCACAACCCTAGTAATTACGAATCGGCTGGATGAAGGGAAAGCCGAAGATGGTCTGATTCCCATCGAGCAAGTCAGGTCTGTTACTCTAGAAAATGTTTTGGTGGATACGGGCGCGACAACTTTGTGTTTGCCTAAAGATGTCATTGCCAGACTGGGTTTGAAAATTCTCAAGCAAGTGGTTGTTGAGACTGCAACGGGTATTAAGCTGTTGTGCATTTAAAACGCATATTGGTATAATATAACATAATGATATTGAGAAAAAGTTAATGCCTGCTAAAAATTTTCTAAGTTCGGAAACAAAGGAAACTCTT
>NZ_JAUBPT010000161.1:0-17803 GCF_036700905.1 Microcoleus sp. S13_C3
AGAAAAAATAACTCTTGTGGGATGGGCCGAAGAGCCCGTCCCATCAATTGAGGAAAAGGATTTTTGCAAGAGGTCTATTATTGAGCCGCCTAAAATATTTAAACCTCAACTAAAACAGGGCGGTGGCTAACAATAGCCACCGCCCTCAAGATAGTATTGCGCTATCTAAGTCTGTGCTTACGCAGGAAGCAAGACTGAATCAATAACGTGGATGACGCCATTATCAGCAACAACATCGGCTGCTGTAACGGTAGAATCATTGATTTTGACGCCATTGGAAGCATCAATTTTCACTTCTGAACCTTCAACTGTCTTGGCAGATGTCAGCTTTACCACATCAGCAGCCAGAACTTTGCCGGAAACGACATGATAAGTCAGGATTTTTGTCAGCTTAGGAATGTCATTAAGCAGTGCTTCTACAGTACCTGCGGGAAGCTTAGCAAAAGCTTCGTCAGTAGGCGCGAAAACTGTGAAGGGGCCAGCGCCTTTGAGAGTATCTACTAAACCAGCGGCTTGGACGGCAGCAACTAGGGTAGTAAAAGAGCCTGCCGAAACGGCGGTATCAACGATGTCAGCCAAGTGAGTCACCTAGTTTTTGTAATCTGTAAATCACTATAACGCTAAAAAGTTAATTTAGCTACAGATATTTTTTCTCGTTCAGTTTGGTTGTCTTATATAAAATAGAACATTTTTTTATATATAACTCATGTCAGTAAATACCTACCTAAAGGTAGATGAGAATTTACCGATTTTACTGTATTTTAATTGAGCAATGTAATTCTAAATACATTGGTAAGCCGATCGCCCCGGCGGGCTATTTAAACTAAACGCAGGGGCAATGGCTGGGAACCCTCGCCCCTGCTACGACATTTTGATTGACTTGGCAAAACATTTAACATTAAGCACAGCGCTAAGGCCCCGTAAAACTTGCCACCCGAATGATGGCAACAGTTTGGGAAATCCCGATCTAAACTGTTAACAACCATTAACTTGCGGAAGGGTGACATGAGATACAAACTACTAGGTCACAGCGGACTTCGCGTTTCCGAAATCTGCCTCGGAACCATGACTTTTGGGGAAGAGTGGGGTTGGGGGAGCTCCTACGACGAAAGCCGTCAAATGTTCGACGCCTTTGCAGAAGCAGGCGGCAATTTCATTGATACCGCGAATCTCTACACCAACGGTAAGTAATTGGACAGAATTAATTACACACTGATTTTTTGCTGATTCTTTACTAGACAAGGCTTGTAGCCCAAATTTTTGTGTAATTAATTGTGTCCTACTACTTACTAGCGAAAAATATGTCGGTGAGTTCATCGCAGCCGATCGCGAAAAATGGGTAGTGGCCACTAAGTATTGTGAAACTTCATTAAGTTGGTAAGCATCAATAAACAAGAGTAGTATTATATAGTCATGGAAGTCAAAAAAATGTTGTGATTGTTAAAAGATGGAGGCTCTGAATGCAACTAGCCCAGAGGCACATCATTAAATCTACGGAACACCGTTTCGCCGAAATTGATAAATTAGCATTTAAGTCCAAAAATCTCTACAATGCCGCTAACTACGTCATTCGTCAGAGTTTTATCTATGGATGGGGTTACGTTAATTACAACGAGATGAACCGTTTGATGAAATCTCATCAAGCATACAAGGTTTTGCCAGCCAAGGTCAGTCAGCAAATACTGATGATATTGGACAAGAATTGGAAGTCCTTTTTTGAAGCAGTTAAAGCTTACAAAGCTGATGACTCTAAATTTACTGGCCGCCCGAAGCTACCGAAGTACAAAGATAAAGTCAAGGGTCGGAATATCCTTGTCTATACGATTCAGGCAATTAGTAGCAAGCAATTAAAGAAAGGAATCGTCAAGCTTTCGGGAACTAATCTATCAATCAAAACCCAGCTAGAACCCGCTCGAATCTGTCAAGTTAGACTGGTTCCCAAATGTGATTCTTATGTGATTGAGGTAATATACGATGAACCGGAGCCCACCGCCAGCGACGATAATTTCGTAGCTAGTATTGATTTAGGTCTGAATAATTTAGCGGCGTTAACTTCAAATCAGCCGGGTTTTATACCTCTGTTGATTAACGGGCGTCCGTTGAAATCAATCAACCAGTTCTACAACAAACGTAAAGCACGGTTACAATCTCAGTTAAAAGGAAGTCGCAAGAGTTCACCCCGCATTCAACGCTTAACTCGCTGTCGCCACCAAAAAGTCGATAATTACTTGCATCATACCAGTCGCCTAATTGTTGACCTTTTGGTCGCCCATCAAATTGGGACGCTAGTTGTCGGCAAAAATGCACAATGGAAAACCGAGATTGATTTAGGAAAGCAAACCAACCAAAACTTTGTCGGCATTCCTCATACTCGACTGATTGAGATGTTGGAATATAAGGCTCGATTGGTTGGGATTAAGGTGATTGTACAAGAAGAATCTTATACCTCGAAATCAAATTTTCTGACTCTAGATCCGATTCCTGTCTATGGAAAGACCGATAAGGATGCTGTATTTAGTGGCAAGCGGATCAAGAGAGGTTTGTACAAGACATCGGTCGGGCAATTAATTAATTCCGATGTGAACGGGTCTTACAACATCCTCAGAAAAGCAATCCCAAATGCGTTCAGCTTTCTTGATAGAGAGCTGCGTAGTTCAGCCGAGGCGGGTTAATCCGCTCGAAGTAAAAGTGAAGGGGGAGGGACTTAACGCCTCCCATGCCATGTAATAAATGACTATACTTTTGCCAGCTATTCTTTAAAAGAGCGAACTCCTGAACGGGACTTGATCCCTATGGCAAAAGCCTTTGATATTGGCGTCACAGCTTGGAGCCCCCTAGCAGCCGGTTTGCTGACAGGAAAATACAACACTTCAGAAACAGCAAGCGAAGCTAAACGGCTGAATTCACCTGAATCGGGAAAAATTAACGAACGAGACCTGAAAATTGCTGACGAAGTTAGCAAAATAGCAGCCGAAATTGGCAAACCTGCTTCTCAAGTAGCCCTAAATTGGCTGATCCAACAGCCAGTCGAAGTTATTCCGATTGTGGGCTCGCGCCAACTCTCGCAACTTCAGGAAAATCTGGCTTGTTTGGAGTTTAAATTAACCCCCGAACAAATGCAGCAGTTAGACAAAGTAAGTGCAATTGAATTGGGTTTCCCTCACGATTTCTTAAAGAGTTCGATGGTGCAAGATTTTGCCTTTGGAGGGGGAATCGCCAAAATTGACAGCAGCCGACTGTAAAGTTGCTGCTATTTTCTACTCGCGGGTTTATGTGGATATTTGGCGTTTGATTGCAGATATCAGCGAACCCGCCCTTAGAGGGATGATTGACATTTGTGCTGTGGGCGCGAGGTTAAACTGACGCCCACAGCGCAAATGTCATCACTTTGCTTTCTTGTCACAGACTCGCGCAAAATCTTAGGTTTATCGTTGCGGTTGCCTGGATTCTCTGTTATTGTTGAGACAGGTACTCTCCGGTGAATTTAACCCCACTCTATAAACTGTCAATTGTTAATCTATCGGAAGTCAGAAATGTTGGTGGATTTTCTGTATAGTAGGATACAAATTTTACA
Organism: Microcoleus sp. S13_C3; assembly: GCF_036700905.1. Classification (NCBI taxonomy): domain Bacteria; kingdom Bacillati; phylum Cyanobacteriota; class Cyanophyceae; order Oscillatoriales; family Microcoleaceae; genus Microcoleus; species Microcoleus sp. S13_C3. Next base: position 3,575 of record NZ_JAUBPT010000161.1, read on the forward strand.
AATTAGCGATCGGATGAGTTAAAAAAAAGCAAGGTTTGTCAAATCAAAAAGCAACATAAACTTGATGGCAAATTTTCTCTCATCTTCAAATAAAGCAATAAAACTCGCTCTTTTTTCACCCCGTACCTACCAGTTAAGAGTCATTTTACAAGGTCGATCGGCATTTTAACGGCATTGGAACCCCGCATACAAGCTAGGTGTCTCCTGAGAAAAAAGTCATCCTTCAGATAGAAGTAAAGGCAGGAAAACTGGGTTATATTTAACAACAATAGCAAGTCTAACAATATTAACTTATCTCTAAGTTAATATTGTGAAAAAAGCAGATAAGCGTGTTTTTCCGCAGCTAAACAGTTTCTTTGTTTGGCTCCCTGAATGCGGCGCTTGCTCGTCAATAAAAGTTCTCAGATTGAGGCTTGCGACTTTCAGTAAGACACTGCTGAGAAATATATCCTATTGACCAATTTTAACTGACAAATTTTCATTGACAAATTCCAGAGGCTAATATGTCGCCCCCAGAACACTCAGTAAACAATAATTATAGCAATAAAAGTCGAGCATGGGAGATCCGATTTACCTCTATAGATCCTGCCAAATCGCCCTCTCAATTCGCTCCCTCGCCCGCATTGCGCGCCAACTTATCAAAAACTGAGGCTTTAGATGCACCAGATTTAGTTTGCCTGTCTCATTTGCGGTGGAATTTTGTCTATCAGCGTCCGCAACATCTCTTGAGTCGCTGTGCCAAAAATCGTCGCGTCTTCTTTGTAGAAGAACCAATTTTGAGCGAGGCTACAGATTGGTGGCTCGATGTCAGCATCCACGAAAGCGGAGTCTGGGTAATAGTACCGCACCTGAGCGAAGGAATCAGCGAAGCAACAGCACAAACTGCTCAGCAAGCCATGCTAGATGATTTGTTTCGATCTGCAGAAATTAGCCAGTACATCCTCTGGTATTACACACCAATGGCTGTCAGTTTCACAAACCACTTAAAGCCGCTAGCTGTCGTCTACGACTGCATGGATGAACTGTCAGCATTCAAAGGCGCGCACCCGGATTTAAAAGCCAATGAAAACCAACTATTAAAGCGCGCCAGCGTAGTATTTACCGGGGGACACAACCTTTACGAAGCCAAACAGCACCAGCACCCAAACATTCACGCCTTCCCCAGCAGCATCGAAAAAGAACACTTTGCGACAGCCAGGAATCTTTCAGAAGAACCGGCGGATCAAAAAGACATTCCTCACCCGCGTTTGGGATTTTATGGCGTCATAGACGAACGCATGGATATCGAACTGCTGGGGGGCATTGCCCAAGCAAGGCCGGACTGGCATTTAGTCATCATTGGCCCGGTGGCGAAAATCGATCGGGCAACTCTGCCAACTCACCCAAATATCCACTATCTCGGTGGCAAATCTTATCAAGAACTGCCCGGGTATCTTGGGGGCTGGGATATCGCAATGCTGCCTTTTGCGATTAACGAATCGACTAAGTTTATTAGTCCCACGAAAACTCCAGAATACCTCGCTGCCGGCAAACCTGTCATTTCTACTCCTATCCGCGATGTAGTGCGGCCCTACGGAGAAAACGGCTTGGTTCGGATTGCTAGCACTTCTGAAGAATTCGTTGCTTGTGCCCAAGAAATCCTCAGCGAAAGTTCGGACGTTCGCACCAAGTGGCTGAGCGAAGTAGACGCCTTTTTAGCAGACAATTCTTGGGACAATACCTGGGGCGAAATGCTGGGGTTGATCGAAAGTGCGATCGCAGGCAGAAAGCAGAAGTCCTTAGTCAGCAGTCAGTAGTCAGTTGGCTGTTGACTGTTAACTGTTGGCTGTTGGCTGTTGGTTATTTGTGAGTTGTTACCAATGCCCTGCGCGGGCCAATGCCCAATTACCAATGCCCAATTACCAATTATTCCTTACCCTTACCCTTACCCACACTCAGAGGTGTTTCAATGTTTGACTATTTAATCGTCGGAGCAGGATTTGCAGGTAGCGTCATTGCCGAAAGACTAGCAAATGAAGCCGGAAAAACAGTCCTGATAATTGATACCCGCAACCACATCGGCGGCAACGCATACGATCACTACGACAACCACGGCATCCTCGTACACAAATACGGCCCCCACATTTTTCACACCAATTCGCGCCCAGTTTTCGAGTATCTTTCGCGCTTCACCGAGTGGCGGCCCTACGAACACCGCGTCCTCGCCAGCGTTGACGGTCAACTGCTACCAATTCCGATCAATCTCAACACCGTAAATAAACTTTACGGACTGAATCTCACCTCATTTGAAGTAGAAGATTTCTTCGCGAAAGTAGCAGAACCAAAGGATTACATTCGCACTTCCGAAGATGTAGTTGTCAGCAAAGTCGGTCGCGAACTTTACGAGAAATTCTTCCGCAACTACACCCGCAAACAGTGGGGAATGGACCCGTCGGAACTCGACAACTCAGTGATTGCGCGCGTACCCACTCGCACTAACCGGGACGATCGCTATTTCACCGATACCTATCAAGCAATGCCCCTGCACGGCTACACTCGGATGTTTGAAAAGATGCTTTCTCACCCAAACATCAAGGTGATGCTGAATACCGACTACCGGGAGATTGAGGGTTTTATCCCTTACGGAGAAATGATTTACACCGGGCCTGTCGATTCCTATTTCAATTATTGCTACGGCAAACTTCCTTACCGTTCCTTGGAATTCAAGCACGAAACACTGAACGTAGCCGTACACCAAGAAGCACCGGTGGTAAATTACCCCAACGAGCATTTATATACTCGCTGCACCGAGTTTAAATACCTCACCGGACAAGAGCATCTAAAAACTAGCATTGTCTACGAATATCCCCAAGCTGAGGGAGACCCTTACTACCCGGTTCCCCGTCCCGAAAATGCCGAAATTTACAAGAAATATAAGGCTTTGGCTGATGCAACTCCGGGAGTCTCTTTCGTGGGAAGGCTGGCGACTTACAGGTATTACAACATGGATCAAGTGGTCGCTCAAGCTCTGACAACTTACAAACAAATTACTACCAAGCCGGTGATTGAATTGGTAGAAAATGTTAACGGTTCTGCCTCTAATGTCAGCACATCCAATGGAGTTGCCCATCCCCCAGCCACAACTTCTCTAGAAGTCGCTGCTGTCAACCACGGCAACAGCAACAGCAACGGCAAATCTGCTAGCAAGTAGCTGGAATCTGCGACTGACGGGTAAAAAGGTAAGGTGCCCACAGAGCACCTTACTCGGTTTTCATCAAAAGTTATTTAATAATTCAAACAAGCATTGAGGTAAACATGAACGTTCTAGTGAAAATTGTTTTGTCTCATGAGGTTTTGGAAAATTCTCAATTTGCTCAGTTTCAGAAAGAAATACAGCGCCTCATTGAAAGCGGTGGCAAAATTCTTATGCTGGATTTCTCACAAATAAATTTCCTGAAAAATTCCGAGTTAATGGCTGTAGTGGCGATCGTGAAATTAGTTAGAGACAGCAAATGTATACTTTTGATCTCTGCCATGAGCGAACAAGTTAGAATTCTATTTGAACTCACGGGACTACAGCAAATATTTCATTGTTTGCCGTTCGCCGAAGAATTTTCTCTCAAAAGTGAGCTAACTGAACAGTTAGGAGGTTTGCCAAGTCTTGCTAGCTAGAGGGAGAGGGTCCGATGGGGATCGGGCGAGAGGGGGGATAGGAAAAATCTTCAGGGTTTTTTCTTCTTTCTTCTGATTAATGAGTTCAGCACAAGAGAGCCTTCAGATGAGCCTGTTTTAAGGTGCAGAACTTCTGCAAATTAATCAGCAAAAAACTTGTCAAAGTCAGGGTAATTGTCGCTAACCTATAAATATAACTTTGGGTAGATGTGCCGATGAGTTGGTTAGGTAGAGCACTTGAAAATTGCGAGATAGAAGAGTCTGCAACTCTTGATAGTAAGGTGACTGTTCAAGGGCGGAAAACAGGTTATCCGCGCCCCCAATTGCGCCGGAGCAACTGGATTTGTCTCAATGGTCAGTGGAGGTTTGCTTACGATGACGCGGGCCACTGCGTGCAGCCGATCGATATTTCGGAGTGGACTCACACTATAGAAGTGCCGTTTGCTCCAGAATCGGCAAAAAGCGGGATCGGCGACACGAATTTTCACGCCAACTGCTGGTATGAACGCGAATTTGACGTACCCCACACAGAAGGCAGAGTTCTCCTCCACTTTGGGGCCGTAGACTACCGCGCCCGCGTCTGGGTGAACGGTCAGTTTGTCATCGAACACGAAGGCGGACACACTCCTTTCACCGTAGACATTACAGCACTTGTGAACCTCAACGGGCCGCAGCGGGTGACAGTCTGGGCCCAGGACGACCCGCAAGATTTGGAGCAACCGCGCGGCAAGCAAGACTGGCAAATAGAGCCACATAGTATTTGGTATCCGCGCACGACTGGCATTTGGCAGACAGTCTGGGTAGAATTGGTGCCTCACACTTATATCGATCGCATCCGCTGGACTCCCCAGTTTGAACGCTGGGAAATCGGTTTTGAAGCGTTTGTCGCGGGCGATCGCCAGTCGGGAATCCAGATTAAAGTTAAACTGTCGATCGGCTGTATGCTGCTGGTCAACGACACCTACGAAGTCATCAACGGCGAAATCCACCGCCGCATCGCCCTCTCCGACCCTGGTATCGACGACTACCGCAACGAATTGCTGTGGAGCCCCGAAAAACCGACGCTAATTAACGCTCAAGTGCAGTTGTGGGCCGACGGCAAACTCCTCGACGAGGTTAAATCTTATACCGCCATGCGGACGGTCAGCATCCAGCGCGATCGCTTCATGCTAAACGGCCGCCCCTACTATTTGCGACTGGTGCTCGACCAAGGTTACTGGCCCGACACCATGATGACGGCCCCTTCCGACGAAGCTTTGCGGCAGGATGTCGAATTAGTCAAAGCAATGGGTTTCAACGGCGTCCGCAAGCACCAAAAAATCGAAGACCCCCGATTTTTGTACTGGGCTGACGTGCTGGGGCTCCTAGTTTGGGAAGAAATGCCCAGCGCCTACCGCTTCACTCCCAAAGCCGTGCAACGGCTGACGCGCGAGTGGACGGAAGTCATCGACCGCGACGCCAGCCACCCCTGTATCGTAGTCTGGGTGCCGTTCAACGAATCTTGGGGAGTTCCGAATTTAGTCGAAGCCGCAGCCCACCGCAACTACGTGCAAGCGCTGTATTTCTTGACAAAAACCCTCGATCCGACTCGCCCCGTCATCGGTAACGACGGCTGGGAAAGCATCGATACCGATATCCTGGCGATTCACGACTACGACAACAACCCGCAAACCCTAGCCAAACGCTACGGGCCCGAAGTCCAGCTAGCCGATTTGTTCGATCGCGGGCGTCCCGGCGGGCGAGTCCTCACCCTCGACGGCCACCCGCACCAAGGACAGCCGGTGATGCTGACAGAATTCGGCGGCATTGCCTGCGCCGGTCGCGAAAACCCCGATTTTTTCAGGGTTTGGGGCTACGTGCGCGCGTCGGACACGCTGGAACTGCAAAGGCGCTACAGCGCGCTGTTGAAGGTGGTAAACCGAGTGGAAATGTTTAGCGGATTTTGTTACACGCAGTTAACCGATACTTACCAAGAAGCTAACGGTTTGCTGTATGCCGATCGCACTCCCAAGTTTCCCCTAGAGGTCATCTCGGCGGCAACTCTCGGCTGGGATATTCCCGAAGAAAGTTCACAGCCGCCAGCTATTACTCACTGCTAATTGGGCATGGGGCATGGGGCATAGGGAATTGGTGATTGGTGATTGGTGATGGGTAATTGGTAATTGGTGATTGGTGATTGGTAATAATTGCCCGCAGTTCCAAGTTATTGGATATAACAAGTCTCAATCATTTATGAACCTCTTCCAATGCCCAATGCCCGATGCCCTGTTTGGCCGATGCCCAATGCCCAATGCCCAATGCCCGATGCCCCATGCCCCATGCCCAATGCCCCATTACCCATTACCCATTCGATCGATGTTTCAAAGTTTTTTCATGGGCGGCTTTGAATGTTCCACCCACAAATTGCTATCAGGAAAGCGTCTCGATGTCACAGCCGCCACCGGCCACGATAAATTTGTAGCAGCCGACTACCAACGCTTGCAGCAGCAAGGCATTTACACAGTCCGCGAAGGCCTCCGCTGGCACTTAATCGAACAGACACCCGGAAAATACGATTTTTCCAGTTCCCTGCCAATTATCCGGGCCGCCCGCGACATGAAAATGCAGGTAATTTGGGATTTGTTTCACTACGGCTGGCCAGACGATATTGATATTTTCAGTCCCGAATTTGTGTCCAGGTTTGCAAGCATGGTGCGCGCTTTTATGGAAGTGCTAACTGAGGAAACAGACCAAACACCTTTTGTAACACCTGTCAATGAAATTTCATTTATTGCTTGGGCAGGCGGCGATGTCGCCTACATCAATCCGTTTGCGAAAGGGCGGGGAGACGAGCTAAAAATCCAGTTAATCAAAGCTTCGATCGCAGCGATAGAATCAGTTTGGCAAGTCAATCCCCGCACCCGCATCGTTCAAATCGACCCCACAATTAACATTATTGCTGACCCTGACAAACCGGAGGATCGGGACGCGGCGGAAGGTTATCGCTTATCTCAATATCAAGCTTGGGATATGTTGGCTGGACGCTTTCGCCCGGAACTCGGCGGTAAGGAAAAATATCTCGATATTATTGGGGTGAATTATTACGATCGCAATCAGTGGGTTCACAATGAAGAGCCCATGAAATACACCGATCCGCTGTACCGCCCGTTTCGTGAAATGCTGCAAGAAGTGTTTGAGCGCTACGGCCGCCCCTTATTCATCGCTGAAACAGGCACTGAAGACGATTTTAGACCTGTCTGGTTTAATTATGTGTGCACTGAGGTAATGGGGGCGATGAAAGCAGGAGTTCCGATAGAGGGAATCTGCTTGTATCCGATTGTTAACCATCCGGGTTGGGACGACGACAGGCACTGTTACAATGGTTTGTGGGATTATTGCAATGAATCGGGCGATCGGGAAATTTACCAACCTTTGGCGGATGAATTGCAGTTTCAAAGGCAGCAGATTGAACCGTTGCTGAAGTTGAAGGATTGATGATTGCTATATAATTCTGTAGGGTGCGCTGCGGCGCACCTTATACTAAATCTGCGTTAAAAATTCCCGATGATTTCCTAATATTTTATTCGCTCAACTCAGCATAAAAGAGTCAAGCTCATCTACATTGTGAATAATCTTGGAATCAGAAACGCCATAAGCTTCAGCTAATTCGATACTAGCTTGTAATCTCACTTCGAGGTTTAAGTTAGGATCAAAAGCTGCTTCTGCTAAATTACCTAGTCGTTCATAGGTAGCAAGAAGATTAGCAACGGCTACCTTGTAAGCTCGGTCAATTTTAGCCAGGGACTGTTGATAATATTGTTCCAATTGTCGAGCAAGATGAGTATCTTGTCCCAATAACTGCTTGCAAAAACCAGTCACGATTCGACCCGCGATCGCACCAATGACAGCGCCAACAACAGGAATCGGAATCAAAGCTTGTCCGATTGTAGCTCCAGCAGCAACAATGGCTGAATCAGCACAAGCAAATAAACTTAATTCAACGAATTGATCGGCAGTAATTTCCCCTCGGTTCAAACTACCGACTAAACTAGCAACTTCCAAGCCTGCACTAACAAAAGCACCAGCTAAAGGTGCAGACATTTGGGTAAAATTTGTTAGCCCATAAATAACTGTTGCCGATATACCACTAAGTGCAGCTCCTTTTGCGGTATCAATTCCAATTTCTTGCCAGTCTTCGGGGGTTAACTCACCCTTAAAAACGTTTTTACCTTGCTTATACTTAGCGTAAAGCTTAGTAGCAAATCGAATACTACCACCAATAACCGCGCCTTTAACAGCAACGTTACCAAAATCAGCCAGAGTAGGTTGAGCCTCGTAGCGTATCCCATCCTTAATTTGTTTGTGTTCTTGCTTTAATTCATGCTCTTTGCGGTCTAGCGTATCGTCAACTTTGCCTATTTGCACATCTTCATAGTTAGACGCTCCAGCTTGAACAGTCTGACTGAAAGGACGACCAGACATCTGCTCTATTTCTTGAGCTTTTTCTTGTATTTTTTGAGCAGTACGACTTGTTATTCCCTCGACTTGTTGCCCTTTCAATATTTTATCAATAATTTCATATTGGTTTTTAGGGATATGGTAATATGACCCATCTCTGCCAAAGTTTTCGTATTTCTTCATGTGGTCGAGAACGTGGTCTAAATTATTGCCAATCCCATTCACAAATTTAGACTGTACTTTAATACCATCAATTAAATAATCTTCCGGTGCTGTTCTACCCACTCCGTCAAAAGTAGCGCGAGTTTCAGAGGAGTTCAAAAGAGATTTTGCATTGCGAATACCAACTTCCACTTGCTCAGCTATTTCACCGTGTTTTGTGCTTGTGTTTCCCAGAATTTTTTCGGGGCTACCTACAAAATCACGAACTTTATCAATCTCCCCGACCGCTGCAAAAAACGCTCGGTCTTGTTTACTGAGTTCCGTTGCAAGCTGTTCTGCATGGCGCAGATTTTCCTCTGCTACTATTGCAGCAACGAATTGAGTTGTCAGATGTCTATCTTCTCTTTTTTCCATGTTTAAAAAATTGCAGCATTACTCCCTAATTGCTAGAGGATAATGCTGCACTCCAAATTATAATTACATTTTCAGGTCTACGGTCTTTTTAATAGACTCGCTCAGGGAAGTAATGGAATTGATTAAAGTCCCCAGCCTTTGTTTGAGAGCTTGGCTAAAATTCAGGTAATTCAAAGGTGCATTCTGCTTGAAGTATTGCAGTTCACTTTGAATCAAGTTAGCTAGTTTGACAGTTTCCCCCTCAAGAAGATTGACTTCTTTCTTGGTTATGTTGACTTTAGCTGTGTCACCTTCAATTTCAAGAGCGCGGTTGTTGGCTTCGTTCCCAATTTTCTCATTCTCGCTACTTGTCCAAAAAGCACTACCAGCCAAAGCTACACCACCAATCCCCCAGCCAATCGGCCCTGCTAGTGCCAGCAGTGCATTTCCAGCCACCATACCGCCACCACCCACAGTAAGAGCGCCACCTCCTAACCAGGCTAAAGCAGCATTAACGGCGGCTGCACCGGAAAGAGAAGCAATCGCAGTACCTGTTGAGGCTGTTCCAAAAGTTGTGGCAATTGCCATTGCTGCTGCTGGCCCAAAACAGGCAACTCCTGCTCCAGCCATGACTCCTGCACCACCTGCTGCTGCTACATTGCTGTTATGATCCGAATAAATTAGATCCCAATCTTCGCCAGTAATTTCCTTGAGCTGAAACTTCAGTTTTGTAACAACTTTGCTAAATTCTTTTGGCGAATTGGCCAGCGTGTTAATGTAATTTTCGCATAGTTGGATAATCTCAACCCCACGATTAACTCGCGTTTGATAAAGACTTCCAGCGGCATTTTGTAAATACTCACAATCTCTTTGGTACTTTTCTACTGCACGGCGCAGTTTCTCTTGTGCCTCTTTTTTGTATTCGTGGTTAAACATTTACGGGTAAATACCTAATTATGAGGAGTTTGTGTTGATAACTCTGTCCAGCAGATAACTCTACCGCGCCAGCAGTGAGCCTTCCCCCGATTCCAGGTGTAAAATTAATCACGATCCTGCTTTCCTTGATACTAATCTAACTACCCTTAACAAAGAAACTAATAAGCATTAGGAATCGTGTTAGACTTTGATTATAAAAAATCCAAAAACCTATCCCCTGCAATGGCATCCTCTAACGATCGCTTCTCCGAAGCTGCCCGCGACTGGGACTTAGAAACTCTTTACACAGACCTAGCATCCGCCAAGGGAAAGCGGCTCACGCCCACAGAGAAACAACATCTACGGGGTCTACTCTGCGGCTACAGTCCCGCCGAAATTGCCGAAAGGCTCAGTAAAAACCCCAAGGGAATTGCGGTAGATTTCTGTAATACTTTATACCAATATGTAAAAAATCTTGTAGGTAAAGCTGATGAAAAGGTAGAAAACTGGAGGAAGATTTGTGAATGGCTGGAGGACGCAGGATATAAAACTCAGCCATCTCCCGAACCTGAATCAGGTGATTGTTTACCAATAAAATTCTTAATAAAAAAAGCAAATGTAGTTGTTGATAAAAATCAAATCATAGTTGATATAAACCTGCGAATAGTCGCCTCCTCACCTTCAGAGATTCCCATTATAGAAAAGTTTGATATCAATGGCAATGGTGCAAACTAAGGAAAGTGCGATCGAACTGAGATGTTGCACCATTCTCAATTACTTGTTTATGAACAGGCTTTCCGGCCTGTTCCACAAGAAAATTCACTCTTTGTGGAACAGGCCGGAAAGCCTGTTAAGCGAGAATGGTGCAAGATGTGCGATCGAACGCATCAACTTAATGTTAGACCCAATAGCAATAAGGGCGGGCAAGATGCCCACCCCACATACTAGATATCACTTTGATATCAGACTTAAATTTTCAATACCCCCAGGGGAATTCGAATCCCCGTCGCATCCGTGAAAGGGATGTGTCCTAGGCCTCTAGACGATGGGGGCGCGTCGTTGCGTTTGCTTGTGTTCCGCACCTTTATTACCTTAACTAATCTTTCCCAATCTGTCAACTACTTTTGGAAACTTTTTTTTCTACTCGTCCCAAAGCACGTCACAGTAGGCTTTGAGGATGGCGGCGCAATTGCCGATCGCCCCAAGATGAGCAATTTCAAAGCCGTGGGTGTTCTGGGTGGGGAAAGCCAAACAAGCGGCGCGGGCTACGTGGCCGAACTTCATGGCGATCGAAGCATCGCTCCCAAAACCGCTAATTACCGCCAACTGCACCTCTACATCGGCTGCTGCGGCTGCTGCGCGCAAGTGGGCGTTTAATCCTTCATCGTAGACTCCGTAGCCGTCCTGAACCAGCAAAACCGGGTTTTCGCCGTCACGAATCGGGTATTCCGGCGCCAGAGGGCAAATTTCCAAAGCGATCAGCGCGTCCAACGGCTGGCGCTGGGTGAAATACAAAGCTCCGATCGCCCCAACCTCCTCCTTCGCCGACGCGACCAAATAAACATTCACCGCAGGCTCTTTCAAACATTCCGCCAGAGCCAGCAAAATCGCCACTGAAGCCTTGTTGTCCAGAGTGTAGCTCGCGATCCAGTCCTTCAACCGCAGCGGGCGCTTGCGGTGCTTTCCCACCACCATCCGCGTGCCCGGTCGAATTCCGGCCTCGGCTAATTCCTCGGCGGTACACTTAGTTTCGATCCAGGCATTTTCCCACTTTAAAGAAACATCTTCCTGCTGAGCTTTCTGAGGAGATTCGTGAGAAACATGGCGGGAACCGAAGCTGAGAATGCCGCTAATTGTTTGCTTGTCTCCGAGCAAATCCACCACGCCTTCGCCGTAAACCCAAGGAAATGCGCCGCCCAATCTGCGGACTTCCACGCGGCCACTCTCGCCTATTGTTTTAACTAGGGCGCCAATTTCGTCTTTGTGGGCGGTAATGGCGATCGACTTTTCGGGATTGCGGCCCTTAATTAGGGCGATCGCATTGTCCGCGCGATCGAGCCAAGCATTCACTCCCAGGGCGGCGAATTTTTCCATCAACCGCTGGTTAATTTCCGATTCCGCACCGCTGGGTGAGTGCAGCATTACTAATTCTTCGATTGTTTGGAATAGGCGATCGAACTCTAACATTTTTTATTTTCGTTTTTAGGAGCGAATTTTGACACATATTAAAGCACATTTACGCACTATTTCCCGGCGGTACACTTAGTTTCAATTCAGGCATTTTCCCACTTGAAAGAAACATCTTCCTGCTGAGCTTTTTGAGGAGCGTAGGAATGAAGCAATTGGACGCAGCAAAAGGCGATCGAGTAACAAGATTCATGCGATCGCGTGGATGCGTTGGGCAATCCGTTGGGGTTTCACCTCACCCCCCGACAAACTGGTGACGCGAGCAGGAGGCGACCAACTGCAGCCATTACTGGTGGCGGATACACTGCTGGCTAACAAGGGCTATGATCCAGATCAGCGCGTGATTGACCGCCTCAATGCCGAGGGGAAGACCACCGTCATTTCACCTCGCCGCAATTGCAAGACCCTGGAAACTTACGATGCTCAATTGTACAAAGCCCGTCATTTGATTAAGAACTTTTTCCCCAAGCTGAAGCAGTATCAGGCAATCGCGACGCGCTATCACCCGTCAGGCGGTGAACTTTCCGGCCTGCGATTCTTCTGGTTGCTGCCGTCATCGGGTTGAATTGATGACACCCCTAAATTAACTTGACAGCGCCGTAAACTAATATGCCTAACCTCTTGAGCACCTTCTTTTCTAGTAATTTCATTCCTCACGGGCATTGTTACCTCTGGAAACCGGGGTTAGTCTGGCTCCACTTAACCTCAGATGCCTTGACTACCCTCGCTTATTACTCGGTGGCGGTTGCCATTGTTTACTTTACGAATGGGCGTAAGGATCTGCCTGCCCACACGGTGATGCTGCTGGTTGGTTTCTTTTTTATTTTTGCCTTATGTGGCACGACGCACCTGATGGGAATAGTGACACTTTGGCATCCCATTTATTGGGTTTCAGGAGTGATCAAAGCTCTCACTGGTGTTTGGTCTTTCTATACATTCACCTTTTTACTGATTCCCTTAATTCCAGTGGCGCTCGATGCGCCAAGTCCAGCCCAACTCGCCCTTACAAACCAGGAACTAGAAGAAAGTCGCCGCCGTATCCAGGCGATTAATGTGGAGCTAGAGCAACGGGTGCAGGAACGCACTGCCCAACTGGAAGCCTCTAATCGCACCAAAGACGAATTATTGATGCGTGAACAAATAATTCGGGCAGACGCTGAGGCAGCCAACCGTGCCAAGGATGAGTTTCTCTCGATTCTTTCTCATGAACTCAGAACTCCTCTCAACGCGATCTTAGGGTGGTCAACGATGTTAAGGCAGAAAAGCCTGAGTGAGGATAAGGTGGCGCGGGCTTTGGAGACGATCGAGCGAAACGCGAAGTCTCAAGCCCAGCTCATCGAAGACATCCTCGATGTTTCTCGCATCATCACGGGTAAACTGCGCCTCCAAGTCCGTCCTGTCAACCTCGTGCCGGTGATTGAATCGGCGATTGAGTCTGTACACTTGGCGGCTGAGGCAAAGTCAATTCGCCTGCAAAGCCGGATCGATTCTGAAGTTGGCCCGCTCTTGGGTGATGCCGATAGGTTGCAGCAAGTTGTGTGGAATCTACTTTCTAACGCCCTCAAATTTACGCCTAAAGACGGGCGAGTCGAGATTCGTTTGCAGCGGGTTAATTCCCATGTTGAAATTACTGTCAGCGACACTGGGGCAGGCATCAGCTCGGAATTTCTACCGTTTGTCTTCGATCGCTTCAGCCAGCACGACAGCACGACCACTCGCAGTTATGGGGGGTTGGGTTTAGGGTTAGCCATTGTGCGTCAATTAGTTGAATTACATGGCGGGACTGTAACGGTAGTGAGTCCAGGGATAGGACAGGGGACGACTTTTACAGTCAAACTGCCCGTGACGATTATCCATCTACCACCCAGCGCTCCAGAGCCCTTAAACTCGATCGTCAAGGCGAATGGGAGGTTTCAGGGCTCATCGACCCTTGAAGGCTTACAAATCTTAGTGGTAGAGGACGAGGCTGACGCGCTAGAGTTGCTGAGCACGATTCTCGAAAAGTATGGTGCTGATGTCATGGCTGTTGCTTCGGTAAAGGACGCCTTGACCATTATCGAAACCGCAAGCGATCGCAGCCCCGATGTTTTAGTGAGCGATATTGGGATGCCGGATGAGGATGGCTACTCCCTGATCCGCAAGTTGCGTCAACTTGAAGCGCAGCGGGGCGGTAGGCTACCCGCGATCGCGCTGACGGCTTATGCCCGAAATGACGATCGTCAGCAGGCACTATTAGCAGGTTTTCAGATACATTTGACCAAACCCGTAGATGCTGCTGAGTTAGTGGCGGTGGTGGCCAGCCTCACCGGACGTATAAGCAGGTGGTGACATACTGCTACACAAATACTAGACAAGTCTAGACATTTGCTTCTTACTTCATCGGGAGCATGGGAGCGGTTATCCCTCGGTAAGCTTTCACGGTTTAGCCAACCGCGATAACATAATTGCTGCGTTTAAATCTCTGTCCATCGAATGACCACAACT